>DATMXJ010000021.1:0-8890 GCA_035561675.1 Thermoplasmatota archaeon | reverse complement strand
GCTCCTTCGCAGGGATAACGCGGAGTGTAACCATGGCGGCTCAATTAGGGAACAGACATCCTGGACAGAAAGATGAGGGGAGACTAAACCGAGATTCGCAAGTAACTCGATAAAACGAACCTTCAACATCTGAGTACCCTTGCCACAGGGATCATTGGCGTTCGCCTGAACCAACGCTGAGAACAACTCATTCAAATATTTACCTGCCTCGTACGAAATAGTCCGGGTATGCAGAATCCCACCAACATAGCAAGTGATTCTTGCACCATTATTCGTAACAATATTTTTTTGTCGCGAGGAATCTGTTGTGGTTGATTGAAAAGTGCTCACGATCCCAGACACGCACCCACTGAACAATAGAACGGTGACAGCACCAGCGGTTAAAATAACATTTAATTGAGATTTTTTCATACTTTTCTCCCTCTCTCAATATGATTTATAAACCGTTTTCTTCTCGAATATAGAGATAGTTCTCTATATAAATATATTCTCTTCATCCTTGAATCATTTTATTTTCACCGGACGGTGTTTATAATAATTTTTATCAGAAATATATTGTAAGAGAAACAGACGAAGAGGCTACAGCGTATATGTTAAAAGCCTGCTCCTTATTCTCTATCAATTGAATACATTGATGTCGGAAGTATATGCCTGAAATCCGGTCAAATAAAAAAATACTCTTCATCACACTCATACTCATGCTGTTGGTTTGCTCAGGATGTATGAATATATCAGACGACGATGCGAATAACAATCCAAAAAAGGATACTCTTGTATGGGGTGTTCTGTCTGCAGAGAGTATATATCCACTGGGTGTCACTGATGATAATTTCTGGACAATTATTCCCAATATCTTCGATGGTCTTGTCGAATTCGATGAGAATTTCCGTATTGTACCAGCTTTGGCTGTCTCATGGAATAACCCTGATAGTCTGACGTGGCGTTTTTACCTCCGTCAGGGAGTAAAATTCCACAACGGATATGATTTTACCGCAGAGGACGTCAAATACTCCTTTGAGACGTTCCATGGTGGTTTTGATTTGATCGTGAGGGATATCATCATCCTTGATAATTATACGATCGAATTCAAAACATTTGAACCAAATCCTGGTCTTCTTTCTCGATTGGCACACACAGGTATCATCTATTGCAAAAACGTTACCGGACAACCTGCGGACCAGACACTGCTCGGAACAGGGGCATATCGATTGGCTGACTACGAGATGGATAATTATACGACGTTAGAGCGGTTTGATCAATACTGGGGGGAGAAACCTGAGATTAAGACGGTTGTGTTTAAAGCAATGGAAGATGATGAAGAACGATTGAATGCACTTCTCTCCGGAACCATTGATATTGCAGAATATAATATTGATGACAAGATTGATCAAATCTCACAAGAGGAGAATATAACCGTGGTAAAGTTCCCACCATTATCCACCTATATCATCGGATTTGATATGAGAGAGAATGGAAGCTATGGATTTCCCGACGGCATGAATCCTACCGCTGATGTTCGTGTGAGAAAAGCAATCTATCAAGCAATCAATATTACTCCTTTGATTACTGGCCCGTTTCAAGGCTTTGCACAGCCTGAATCCCAGTTCATCTCCCCTTATATCTTCGGGTACAATCCAGAGATACAACGATTGCCATATAACATCAGCTCGTCCCGGCAACTCTTGGCAGAGGCAGGATATGAACAAGGGTTCGATATTGTCATGGATGGTATCACCGAAGGGTATGAGTATAATGCAGAAAATTGTTACCTCATCGTCCAGCAGCTATCCAAGGTCGGAATCCATGTCATGATGAATAACCTCTCAACCGATGAGTATAATGACAAAGTTGTGAGGGAGAGGAACACATCGATGTATCTGGTTGGATGGGGAACGATCTCGGCTGATGGGGGTTCTATGTATGATTATTTTATTCGATCTGTCGGGGAGCATCTTGGTTCGTTAAATAGCGGACATTATTCGAACACAGAGGTAGATCGGTTAGGTGCTGCTGCTTCTCAGGAGATGAATGCTGAAGAACGATTACACCTGTTACAGGAAGGATTCAGGATTGCGTTGGTCGATGATGTCATGGCTGTTCCGTTGTTCTCCCAAGAATTGCTCGTCCTAACCGCGAAAAATATCGAGTTAAGACCGCGAGCGGATCTCAGGAGCGTCGTAAAAGATATCAGAATTACCTGAGGGATTCAAAAGCAGATAGTCGCCGCTGAGATTCTCAAAATCTAGGAAAAAAATTATAAACGATGTGCGTTTTGCCTTACTCGAGTTGATAGATGTATGAAGATTGGAATAGTATATTATTCAAGAACAGGTAACACAAGACAAGTCGCAAAAATATTAGAAGAAAAATTTAAGGAAAAGAACGCGGAAGTCGATCTTATCGAAATCGAACATGCAAAAAAACCTGGTTTTTTTACCGCAGGGAAGGCAGCATCGAACCAACAGGAATTACCAATCGTGAACACTGAATTTGATATGGAAAAATATGATGTGATACTCACTGGTTCCCCAACATGGGCAGGAAAACCAACACCGTTCCTGAAGACTTTCATGGACAAAGCGAAAAATATTAAGGGGAAGAAGGTGGCGGTTTTTGGGACTGGTATGAGCCCGATTGATAAAAGAGGCCAATTCATTGAGATTATGAAAAATAATTTCGAGCAGAAAGGAATCAAAACAGTTGATCCTTGCCTTACCATACTTTTTAAAAGAGGACAAATGGTAGACGGAGAACAGAACATTGATAATTTTATCAATACCTGTCTTAAAAACTAAAGAATGAATGGGCATCTCTGCCATCTGATTGCTGAGATGTCCTGGAGATTTTTTTTTCGGAACTTCGATATAATGACAAGCATGAGGAGATGATGGAACCCAATCTTATTTATAGAAAGTATTACTGTACAATTGAATGAAGGGCATTATCCTATGAATGATATCCTGATAGACAACCTTGTTGTTTTTTCTGCAATTATCTACTACATTTTCTTGTGTTTAGTATATGTATTACGTGCGTATGAACGCGATACACTGGAATTGAAGTTATCTCCGATATTTAGCTTCTTGCTAGTCCCGTTTGTTGCTTTATGGATATTGAACCTTCTCAACCAAAGCGATACAGACCGTTTGATTACTGGGTTTCCAATCATTGTTTATTTGCTCTATGATCTCTGGTATCGTTTCATTTCTAAAAAGAAACCTCAACATCATCCTGATCGTTGGCCTGTTGGTTTAATGATATATCTTATCCTGCTTCAAATTGGAAGTGTTGCCTTGAACTGGTACGGTTTCCTTGTATCGAAATTCTATGGAAATATGCTTATACTCTGTTATTTTGTCATGTTAGGCTGTTTTGGCTTTTACCAAAATAGATACAATAAGAAGAAGAGATCCATAAAAAATTTATAAATGAAAATTCGGGGGAAGAGATTTGAACCCCTGGACATTAAAATCAGATTCTATTTCATAATGAAATAATGATTTTTTGAAATGAAATCAGTCGAAAGCCTCCCAGTTGCCTTTGACAGAAATTTTTATGGTGAACACCTC
Organism: Thermoplasmatota archaeon; assembly: GCA_035561675.1. Classification (GTDB taxonomy): domain Archaea; phylum Thermoplasmatota; class E2; order DHVEG-1; family DHVEG-1; genus SM1-50. The sequence continues at coordinate 5,321 of DATMXJ010000021.1, read as the reverse complement.
ATGAACTTGTATCATCCTTTCTTGTTCTGTTGTTCCCATGCCTGTTTTATCACAGGGTTTCTTTCGAGATACCGTTGTACATACTCTTCCGGGACCTTGTTAAACACACAGGAGAAATTCACACAATGCGGACAATATAACAAGAAAAACACCACATAAAACAACGCCAACGTAAGCATGGTCCCGACAAACACACCAACAACACCAAGCAATGACACAAGACTCGGACTACTCACCCAAAACACATAGATGCCGTACAGCTCTACAAGCAAGGGGAACGCCCCAAGAAACGCAAAACCAACAGCGGTACCAGTTTTCTCCCACCAAGCGATCGGCTCAGGATGATACCGCCAGATCTTCGGAGAAAAATGATTCTCCGTACAGTGCAGGAACAACCGGTCCTCCGCATAGTACGGACAATGACTGCAGGTGATACGAGGCTGAATCACCAAAAAAAACAACGCTGAGAACACGGAAAACACAAGCACCGGCCACAGACTTCCAAGAAGCAGACTGGTTAACCCAGTCCCCAGCACCGCCATGATGATAAAAGCCCCCTCCAGCAGATGAGAAACAACAACTTTATTCTCATCTGGTTTACAAAAGATCTCATTCTTATTCCCACAGGTCGAACACGGTGCATCAGGATCAAAGGTACAAAGACCTGCATTGTCTTTTGCCATACGCAAAAAGGGAAACACAACGGGTATATAAAAACCGACTACGACACACCAATCAAATAAATAGGAAATATGGAGAATAACTTTAAATCGACGAGCGTAATTCCGCCATAAAAAACAAAAGACGTTTGAGGGAGCGTAATCCTATGAATAAAGACATTGTGATGCAGACAGCAAACACAGAGACGCATTGCGCGATGTGCAGACTTGATTTTCTAGGAACTGGAGTTTGTCCATCAGGGAAAAAGCATGGATTTGTCGCGTATTGGCCTCAAGGGCGAATTGAAATTTACCGGGCGCTAAAGGCCGGCACCCTGGCACCAACACAACAACTCTTCGATATCGCTGACACCTGCACCCTCTGCGGGGTATGCGACAAACAATGCTCCTTTATTACGAACAGAAGACCGATGATCGTCATGAAAGCATTGAAGGAATATGTAAACGGATTGGAGAAACACACCATTCAAAAAACACCCTCAGACCCTGTCCTAAAAGAACTGCAACACATCGTCGGGGAGCAATGGGCGACAAACGACCCTGTGATTCTCACCGCATACAAAAAAACCATACTTGCTCCAACCGCGGACAACCACACGTATGTCGTCATGCCGAAAACAAGCAAGGAGGTAAGCGACATCATCAAGGTAGCAAATGCCAATAATCTACCCTATCTCCCTAGGGGAAATGGGACATTTCTCTCCGTAGCCTTGCAAACTCTTTTAGCCGGACCGGTCGGAATCTCACAAGGAATCATCCTCGATCTGTCTCGCATGAACACCATCACCCTTAACAATGATTCAACGACTGCGACGATCCAAGCAGGGGTCACCGCGTTCGATCTCCAAAAAACAGCTGCTTCACAGAACAAAAGAATCCTCGTTGGAGAAGCAGAGGCATACCTGTGTGCCAACGTTCTTTCCTTCGGGATCATCTCCACTTGGGGAAACACGTACGGTTGGGGTGCGGACAACTACACAGACGTAGAGCTTGTGGATGCGAAAGGAACCATCCTGCATCATACCGGTGATACACTCAAAAACCCGTACGCCGCAAACCATGGACCCACCAGCCTGACCCTGCATCCTTCAAATATCGTTACCAGCATGACGATAAAACTGCACCAAAAATCCACTGATGAACACGCCATGCTTCTGCCCTTTGACACCCTTGAAGACGCCGTGGATTTCTCTTTAGACCTTGCCAGGAAAAACATCGGACTGTCACTTGCGATCCTTTCCAGTAAATATTTCTCAGATTTCATCTGCCCGACAAACGACATCGCACATTCCTTCGAACACATCATCACAAAATATTTCCATATCAACTACCTCGTGGACATCATCTGCGACAGCAAGGATAGACGCTACGTTGAAGACCACGCTGACGTCATCATCGATGAACCCATGATGAAGACACTCGCGCTGAGTACCCCGAAGCTTGCCTCTATGAAAGACAACGTGTTACTCAAAAAAATAGCACAAGAAGACAACCCTCTGAAAACCCTTTTTCAAGGACCAATGAAACGCATACTCACCGAGGCGTTGGACCCCTCAGCAGAACAAATCGGAGCAGCATTTGACAAAGACCTAAAGGATTTTTTCACAACGCTGTACAAGAAACCAGAAATGACCAATCCCATCTGGTTGCATGAGTTCCGTATCCTCCCCAGTCGTATGCTGCGTCAACACATGTTCATGGTGCGAGGCGGATGGATGACAGCACAAAAAGACGTCATCCTCAAAGCATATGCGACTCTGAAAGAAATTGGTGACAAATACCACAAAGAACACGCACTCGGGTTCATCAGTTTTCTCGACTCAGGAAAAATCGCGTTCCTCGAATACGACTACTATTATGATCATACCAAACCCGAAGAATACCAAAACCTCAACCCTGCTATCGTCGAATCATTGACAAAAGAACTCACCATCGACGGATACCTTCCCATCGAATTTTCTTTCCATAAGGGACTCTATCGAAAAGGACAGGTATTCTACCCGTTCCCAAAGGGACTGACCACGGAAGAGCTCCAGCAATTTGGACTCATGGTTCAGCAAATCGTGGGAGGATAACCCTGGAAATCCAGCAAATGATGAAATTCGAGTAGGGTGGTTTTTATAAGATTCCGAAGGAAACTTTTGATTTTCGACGGTTGTAGTAGACTTGCATAATTCTTAGGCCTTAAAACCCATTTGTATGGAGAAAAGTAAGAGATAAGCCGGCGAAGGAATACGGAAAAAAAGTCTGGATGACTACAAGGAAAAAAGATAAAAAATGGTTATTTTTGGGACTCGGTTTTTAGTATGTAAATTCAACTCTACTCTCCTTAGATTTTGAGTCAACGTATCGTATTAACGCTCCTATCAGACGTGGAGTGTGTTCCAGATCTCTTCCAGATTCTTTTTCGCTATCGGTTCTTTTAAAAGAAATTCTTTCAGTTTTTCGCACGGATAATCGTCGCAGTGGGCACAGGTTTTGACTTTTCTTTCCTCAGCACAAGGTCTTATCTTGCAGATTTTCCGGCACCAACCAGAAATTCTATTAGACTTGCACCCGTCACAGTCAATGTCTTCTGGTCTGAACTCAACCTTGTCATCTTCTGTCCATTTTTTTGCCAACTGTTTTTTTCCTTCAAAATCTTTGGCCCGAGTCGCTTTGAACGCGTTACACTCAGCACAATTCAATCCGCAATAGGCGATCATATCAGACATGTTCTTTCACCTCTCTCCCTTTCCAATGTTGCCTAATATACCGTGACTGCAGGCTGCTATCGACTCCAATCAGAGTATTTTTATTCATAGCCTTCCCCCTTTGTATAATTATATAACACTGTTCTCCTATTATAATATACCTTTAGGCTAGAGTGTTTTTGTTCGAAAAAATAACGATTTTGTTGAAAGGTTCCGAGGATCAAAATCTCTTTTTTTCTATTTCTTATAAGAAGAAATATTTTTTATATGCGAAAAAAAGATGGCCAAGCTGCTGAAGGGATAAACGGTACATAGGTTCAAATCCCACTGGAAAAAACAGCTAAAATCGTGTTTTAACATTTTATACACTGCTTCGTTACTCAAAAAAATTTGAGATATTATCAGTATGTATTCTAATCATATCCGTACTTTTTCACAACCAGACTCTTCACAAGTTGAACGGTTAAGAGATACACGAGAATAATTACAAAAAGCGCAAGGAAATAGAGTGGTGGGGGAGTAACAAAATCTAATACTCCTGCAAGAGGAGAAAACGGTAGAATAATTCCCACCGTGATGATCACAATCGAAGTGAGAATTAAAAACTTACTCGGCCAACTTTCGATAAATGGTACCTTCCCTGTACGAATAACATGGATCACTAATGTTTGTGTGCAGAGTGATTCTAAAAACCAACCGGTAGTGAATAATGGCTGCTGTGCATGGAAAATAAACAAGAGGACGCCAAAGGTGGCAAAGTCAAATATCGAACTCACCGGTCCAATGAGGATCATAAAGCGTTGAATGGAGTGGATATTCCATCGTTGTGGTCGTTTAAGATATTCTTCATCAACTAAATCAGTGGGAATACTTGTTTGTGACATGTCATAGAGAAAATTATTCATTAGTATCTGGATAGGCATCATAGGTAGAAACGGCAAAAAGATGCTTGCTCCCGTCATACTGATCATGTTCCCAAAGTTGGAACTTGATCCCATCTTGATGTATTTCACGATGTTTCCAAACGTTTTCCTACCCTCAATCACTCCATCACCAAGGACTAGGAGACTCTTTTTCTGCAGGATGATATCAGCGGATTCCTTCGCAATATCCACCGCACTATCGACAGAAATCCCGACATCAGCTGCTTTGAGTGCAGGAGCATCATTGATCCCATCACCTAGGTATCCAACGATATGATTATTTTCGTGAAGTGCATGGATGATTCGTTCCTTCTGTAAGGGCGACAGTCGAACAAACACTGTGGTTGTTTCTACGACATCTTTGAGTTCTTCATCGGTTAATTTATTGATCATGTCACCGGTGTACACATCTCTAATATCCAAACCGACTTGACTGCAGATATTCTTCGTGACGTACTCGTTATCACCTGTTAATACCTTGAGTTCAATGCCCAGTTTGTGAACCACTTCAATGGTTTTTTTCACCGTGGGTTTTGGTGGATCTAGAAACGCTACGTAACCTTTCATGATTAAATTATTTTCATCATCTCGTGAGTATACCTCTTTTTTATCCACAAAATCCTTGTACGCGATTGCGAGAACACGGAATCCTTGGAGGCTGAGACTATCATATTCATGTTTTATCTCATCAAGAATAGTCTCATTCATCTCCAGGATTTTACCATCCATCTCATATTTCGAACATCGGGGGAACATCTCTTCAGGTGCTCCCTTTAAGATGATTCGATGGACATCATTCATTGTTACGATAACTGACATGATTTTCCGGGAGAAATCAAATGGTATTTCATCAATTTTCGTATACTGGCCCATGGGTAATTTTTCGTATTTTAAAATAGCTTTATCTAACAGATTTTTTAATCCGGTTTGATAAAAACTATTAATATAAGCGAATCTGAATACGTCTTCGTCTTCTTTCCCTGTGACATCGCAATGTTTTTCCAGGACGATTTTATCCAAGGTCA
>DATMXJ010000020.1:0-3055 GCA_035561675.1 Thermoplasmatota archaeon | reverse complement strand
GATTCAAATAGCATGTCAATTTCATTAACTTGTTCCCTGGTGAGTTTCACTGTAGTATCCCCATATCCTTTGATGCCACTTGCTTGGGTGGTGACTTCCACCAAGTCATCATCAGTGGATGCTTTCACGGTGTTGAAGTTGATAGTTGGTGCTATGGTCACACCAACGAACAAGAGAATGATTCCAATTGCCAACCATTTCCTTTTCATGGATTATCCTCATTAATTATAAACAATCTCATCGCTATCTGATGAAGTATCAAGGAATTATGAGGTAATTGATTGATTTGTTTGATAAATGGGCTTCCATCCTCAGCCATAGTGAAATCAACATCAATTGTCCATTGGTCTAAAGCAAATATTATTTTTGAGGATGAACACCCATAGGTATGGTAGCCATCTTTTAAAATCGTTACCCAATATTTTATTGAGTTTGTTATCCAGATGATAGGTGTGCTTCCGCTTTCGCCAGTGGTTCCAGACCAAGTATATTCCCAAAAGATACCAAAGAGACTATCTCTAACCCTGACTGTCACATTTGCTAAAGGTCTATACTGAGGTTCGTCAACTGTGCCATAGATTTCTTTCACATGAACTATCATGTAAGGTATCTGCAATAACTCCTCAGCATCTGAATCCTGTTTTATCAATTGTTTCCGATGTTCATTTGTAGAATACGCAAAAACGGGAATGCTAGAACCCATCACAAGAAGAACCACAGCCAGGATACTTACTCCAATCAGAGGTTTCTGATCCATACTTTCCCCCTATTATCATATTTTACATCACTGTTCTCCTATAAAAAGAATATCCTCCCGTGGGAAAGCTTTGACACGGTTTCGATATTCAACCATCTTTTAGACAATTATTGCCATGCTAAAAAGTAACAGAGGGCCCGAACCGGGATTTGAACCCGGCACAGAGGATCCACAGTCCCATATGTTACCAGGCTACACTACTCGGGCCATCTAATCAAGAGAGCTAGGTCACATCGAATATTTATTATTTCACACTGTGGTCTCGAATACTTTTTTGTCTATTCAGCCCCAAAACCTGAAATCTTTATATAATAGTATCGGAGAATGTAAAGTCAGAAATAACTTCTGACTATTGAGGAACTAATAGAATCTATTTTAAATCTTTTAATACTATGGCAAGTTTTTGCAGTGCTTTTCCCCGATGCGAAAATTGATTCTTTTCCTCAACTGTCATTTCTCCGAAAGTTTTTTCACCACCATCAGGAATAAACAGAGGGTCGTAACCAAATCCATGGTTTCCATGTTCCTCCGTCGAAATGATTCCTTTGCATTCACCGATGATAATTATTGGTTTTTTCCCTGGTTCGCCATAAGCATATACTGACCGGAAGACAGCTTTTCTATTTTCTATTCCTTCGAGTAAACGGAGAATCCCTGCTAAACCAATGGTCAAGAAGACATACTTTGAATACACCCCTGGAAACCCCTTGAGCGCATCAACGAATAAACCTGCATCTTCAAGGATGAAGGGATCGTGGAACCTCTCTTGGACATACGACGCACCCCATAGAGCGACCTCCTCAAGAGAATCCGTTTGCACCTCAGGGTACCCAAGGTCCTTTTGAACCACAGAAAAACCAAGAGGTCGAAGTTTTTCTGTCGCCTCAAGCACCTTTCCTTGGTTGCTTGTGATAAAAAAAATTTGTTTCATCGATACCTGCCTCGCCGTACAATCTCCTCAATTTTTTCCACAACAGCGGCTCCATCTCCTCGATAATGTTTTATATATCCTTCAAGGACGAACTCAAAACAATGAGAGTATTTCGAATGAGTGGATTCGAATGCCTCCATAAGCACATGCAAATCTACTCCTTTTGCCTCCATTTCAGTAGTCTTGCTGCCCAACCCAAAATCAATGAAATAAATCCGGTCATCTAGAAAGATCATGTTCGACGTGGTGATATCCCCATGGATGAGGTCAAAATTATGCAATCGTGCGATGCTTTCTCCAATCTTCAGACAGATTCTCCTTCGTTCTGACTCCTTTAACCCATTGAAGATATCCTTGACGCGACTCCCTTCGAGATATTCCATCGTTATCGCACCCTTCAAGAGATCAACATCATACAAGAGGGGAACTGATACGCCATGACTCCGTGCTTCTGCGATCAACTTTGCCTCTTCTTTCGTCCTATACGAAATAAGTTGACGGTCGATTTCCTTAATCCGATACGGTTTTTTGACACGCTGCTTCTGCACGACTTTTTTATCCATATATTTTGACAAACGGATCTCTGCTTCAGCACCACGATAAATGATTTTGTTAGTCACGCCACGTGACCTCCACCATATCGGTACGGAACCGTTGGTTAATGAGGCTATCATCAAGACTCATCCGAACACCACTATCATACATTAAGAACCCAAGCCAAGCGATCATCGCACCATTATCGACACAGACGTCCCGAGAGGGGACAAAAAACTTAGCACCACGGTCCTGTGCCATGATCTGCACCATCTCACGAAGTCGTTTATTCGATGCGACACCGCCCCCAAGGAGCACCTCCTGTTTATCGGTATGAGCCATCGCCCGCTCTGTCACCTCTGTCAACATCGCAAAGGTCGTCTCCTGCAGCGAATAACAGACATTCTCAAGACGCTTCCCTTGTCGAACATAGGTTTCCGCAGCAGTCAAAAGACCAGAAAACGCCAGATCCATCCCTTTGATAGAGTACGGGAGTGCTAAATACTGTGTCCCTTTTTTTGCAAGCTCCTCGATCTTCGGTCCACAAGGGAATCCAAGATCAATTGTTCTACCGAATTTATCAAGACAGTTCCCGATACCAACATCAAGCGTTTCTCCGAAGACACGGTATTTGCCTTCTGCAAACCCAATCACCTGCGTGTTCGCCCCGGAGACATATAATAGAACAGGATCCTGACACCCTTGTACAGTACCACGACCGATTTCTAGATGCGCAACACAATGATTCACCCCCATCAAAGGTTTATCTAAGGTCAGCGCCAGTGCACGGGCTGCAGTCGCTGCAGTTCGCAAACATGGTCCAAGACCAGGAC
>DATMXJ010000019.1:0-2756 GCA_035561675.1 Thermoplasmatota archaeon | reverse complement strand
TAATTGACCAATCGATAAGGACACGCTAGCGTTTTCTACATGATCCGTTCGATCATTTCCAGGACAAAACCGCTATCATCAATGACGTACCGTGCGATCCCTATCTTTTTTGCGTAATTCCGCATTTTCTTTACCGAGAGGTACCGCTCAAAAGACGAGCCTTTCTGGATCACATCCAGCTCAAGGACCGCGTCAGCGAGCCCTTCCATTTTCCGCTCAAATAGATCCCCATGCACTCCCTTTGTCATCACAATGAGCAGAGCACCTTTGTTCTTCAGGTTATTGACTTTGATCGCATAGATGGTTCTTAGGACCTCTTCTTGATTGTACTGACTGAGGAAGAAATCAAGAGAGTTGATGATAATAATTCGTTTCTCAGGAACGTTTTTTGTTCGATTAGACAAAACAGCTAAGAAGTCTTCGCTGGCGGTGGATGTCGATGGCATCGCGGTTGATCCTATCTCGATGAGCTCCTTGAGTTTCAGCTTTGATCGTTGTTCATAGATACTGACCCGCTTCTGTTCACCTAATAAGACATTTGTGTAGTATTTCTCTGAGATGTCAACAAAATCAATATCTGGTGTTGGCCATTTAAACCGGTTTATCGTATCAAGGATTTCTTGTTTTGTTTCTTCCGTCGTGATGTAGGTGACGCTCCCGCATGAAGCGATCTGTTTGACAAGAATCTCAGTACTACTCCCTGGGCTGCCGAGAAGAACAACAGTAAATCCGCTAGGGATCCCTCCTTCAAGCAACCGGTCTAACTTATCAATCCCGGTACGGATGAACCCTTCTTTTTTTTGAACCGTGGTATTGATAAAGGATTCTCGTGGCATTTTCTCAGGCGCCGTCTTCTTCCTTCAAAAAGGTAAATGAATGGATGACTCGTTCGCGTTCTAGTTTATCTTTAGCTGATGCGTTTGCTTTGAAGATGAACTCGGGTTGTCCGTTGTTTTTCAGTTCACTGATCACAAGTTCCCCTTGTGGGAACGCGCTGAGAAAGAGTCCACGCATCACTCCGAAATTGAAGAGTGAGGCCGCTGTGTGTTCGGAAGATGTCTGTGCAAGTGGATTTCGGTTCAGAAACGTTGTCGCGACATCAGGTGAGATTTTTGTAAAGGTAAATTCAGTTCCGAGTGGTTCACAGACGTCCTTTTCTATCAGCTGGAGCCATTGTTTCATCGTCCAGTCCGGTGATTGTTCTTTTATCCGTTGCGCGAACAGTCCTCTGCCGAACGCTTCCCCCATCCGCATGACTGAGTCTGGGTTTCCATGTCCGGTCCTGAGTTTTTCCAAAGCCGCCTGAAACGCGCTCTCCTGCCATTCCGCTAGCTGTTCCTTCTGAGCGGGTGTATCTTCCCAGGAGCTGTGAATATTCTCTTTTTTTGTTATATCAGTTTGGTTCATAATTTCTGGTCTCTAATCAATGAATGAATCACGTAAGACAATGATCTTATCGTTGAGTTGTATGAGTTTGCTTGAGTCCATTTCCTCTTCAACCAGTATCGAGACGACATGGATGTTCTCTGATCTGCTCCGGTTCATGACCAAGGACATGAACTCCCTGATGATCTCCGGGTCATTGTAGATCATCAATGCGCTGAGGGAGTCGATGACGATGTATTTGTCTAAATCACGTTTCATTCCCTTGAAATTGTTCAGAATTTCCAGGATTATTTTTTCTAGCATCACCGGGCTTTCGATATAGATGCAGTTCGAGGCGATGTCTGAGATACCAGCGGCACGGGAGATGCAATCAATAAATTTGATATTGGTCTGCTTGGTCCCCTCTTTGAACGTCTTTGAGAGGTAATCGAAGGTTTTGCTCACCGTGACGTACGTCCAAGTGGTATGGGTGTTCCTGCACATGGAGTCAAAGATTGCTTCTAATAAATCTCCATGTCTGTTCTCAGGGACCTGGATCCCAACGGATTGGTTCACCTGGATTGCTGCCGCGATTCGCTCCCTTATGCCTTCAATAACAGCATCTACCATTTTTTCTTCTCCTATCGTTTCAAGAATGCTTCAAACTCAGTTGATTTCAACAATGGTACTAACTCGATACCACGTTGAGCAGAAATGTTTAATGCAAACTTTGTACGGGAATGGTCTGTCCCTCGCATTTTAATGACCTGCAACGTCCGTATGAGATCCCCTTTCCGGTCCATATCCCCAAGGAAGAGAATGCCATCGGAGATGAACTCCTCGATCTCATATTGGGAGAATTTAAATGTCTGAGGTGGGACTTCTGAGGTCAGCAACGTTGTGCATTTCATCACCGCAAGGGATGTGCCGAGTTTAAAGATAAAATCCCTGATCATCTCCCTGGTCTGAAGTCGATAGCATAATGCTGTGATGGAGTCCATCACTAAGCGTTTGACGTCAAGCTCATCAGCGATATCTTTTAGGATGTCGAGCAATGCTCCTGCGTCTTCCACGGTGTATTTTTCCGTGTCTAAGCCTAATCGTTCACTGATGATTCGTAGGTCGATGATATTGACCATGCCTGATTCAATGAGTTTCTTGTCATAGAAAGCGAATCCCTCGAGGTTTTTTGTCAGCTTAAAGAGAGGTTCTGTGATGGTGAAAAACACGCCGCGTTCTCCTTTTCTGGCGCCATTGAACAGGAACTGCATACAGAGCGTTGTCTTTCCTGATCCACTGCATCCCGTGACAAGGACCGTGCTGCCAAGAGGAATTCCTCCTGACATTTTCATATCAAGTTCTTCGATACCGGTGCTACAAACTTCCTTTTT
>DATMXJ010000018.1:0-3599 GCA_035561675.1 Thermoplasmatota archaeon | reverse complement strand
AGTTTCGATGGAGTGGATGATTGGGTCGATTGTGGTAATGGTGCGAGTCTCAATCCTGCAAATGCTATGACACTCGTAGCATGGTATATGCCAACTGTTTCCTGGTATGGAGCTGGCGATGATCCAATAATAGATAAACCGTATACTTCGCTTAGTGGCCCAACGTACCAGTATCATTTAGGTGTCTGTGGAGACCTCTATCCAGTGCCCAATAGTTTAGCAGTTGGTTTTGATATAAGCCCTGGAGGCGTGTGGACCTGGACAGGTAGCCCACCTAACACATTAGCCTTTAATCAGTGGTCTTTTATCGTAGGAACCTACGACGGATCCTCGATGAAATTATATGTTAATGGCCAATTGATTTCCTCTGCTTTTATTAATGGCTCTCTTACTGACTATGGAGAATCACTTCGTTTTGCAAAGTATTACAATGCTTTTGAAGAGGCTGTCTATCTTCCAGGAGCAATCGATGAAATCCGTATCTATAATAGGGCTTTGAACCAATCTGATATATCATATTTATTTACTAGTGTTGGAGGCGGAAATCAACCCCCGTTTGCCGAGGCTGGTGGCCCTTACTCAGGTGATGCAGAGGGAACTATCACATTTGATGCCTCGGGGAGCTATGACCCAGATGGAACGATAACGGGGTATCGGTGGGATTGGACAAACGATGGAACATGGGATACTGGCTGGCTCAACAACGCTACTATACCCCATTTCTATTCGAGCTTGGGAACCTACACGGTCAATCTTGAAGTAAGAGACGATGATGGGTCTACCGATTCAGATTTAGCAACGGTCATTATAACAACAGGTGAGACGATATTACCGTTTTATGATGATTTTGAAAACATCGCAAATGGCGATTATCCTAGCGCGAACGGCTGGCAGAATATGTATAGTGGTGCCAATGCGTTTGTGTCCACTGATGCTGCCTATAGTGGTGCGAAATCATTTTGTTTGCAAGCGTATTCTGACTGGGCTCGAACGGATTACGTACAGATCAACCCTCCAGAAAAACTTAGCTACGAGTGTTACATAAAGGTGATTGATTCTTCACAGGGGGCGGCAATTGGTTTTTCGATTGATGCTGGTAGTTATAATCCTCGTTTCAACTGTGTGCGATTTGTTTACGATGGAAATATCTATTTTACGAAGGACTACTTTGAAGGACCGAATACCTTCATTCAAACATACAGTGCAAACGAATGGTATAAGGTAAAAGTAGATTTGGAGTATAGTACGAACAAAGCCACGATATTCATCAATGATGTTCAGAAGGCGACCGACGTTGACATTTATCCTCGTTCTTTTACGCATTATCAATGGGGTTCTGTAACCCTTGATAAGTTTGCGTTTGCGTTAGATAATTTTGATGGTGGAGACGTAAGTACCGTTTATTTCGATGATGTTCGAATTGAAGCAAGTGGTGGAAATCAACGCCCTATCGCAGATTTCACCTGGATGCCGCAAGATCCAAACCCTAATCAAACGATATTGTTCGATGCCTCAGCGAGTAGCGATGCTGATGGATATCTCACATTGTATGAATGGGATTGGTACAACACCGGACTCTTTTTTGAAGCCCATACTACTCCCACCGCAACCTTCTCTTGGTCTCAAGCAGGAATCTATCACGTGACTTTACGGATAACCGATAATGCGAGTGCAACAGATTCGATAACGAAAACGGTTCATGTGGGAAATCAACCTCCAAATACTCCTGTCACACCATTTGGTCCGACCTTGTTGACCGCTGGGCAATTCTATACATTCACCACGGGCACCACCGATCCTGATGGAGATCAAATACAATACCTGTTCGATTGGGATGCAGCTGGATCTCATGACTATAACATAACCCCTTTCGTACCTTCAGGAGAACTCGTCAGTCTCTCTCATGGATGGAATTACGGTGGAATTTATTTTATTACGGTAAGAGCTCTTGATACAAATGAGTATTATAGCGAATGGTCAGATAGCTTAATGGTGATAGCCAGTGGTGTGAATCATCCGCCGAATACCCCCGCTGCACCAACCGGGTCTACTTCGTTGATTACTGGAGAAACTGGTACATTTAGTATAAGCGCTACTGATCCTGATGACGATAATGTGTTTTATAAGGTCAACTGGGGTGACGGTACCGAGACTGACTGGCTTGGACCATATTCCTCAGGATCATCACTAAGCATATCTCATAGTTGGGTAAATACTGGAGTAACCCCGGTGAATGTCAAAGCAAAGGATCTCTTAGGGTCAGAGAGTGGTTGGTCAGCTGAGCACATAGTAACTATTCGTCCCCCGAATCATAAACCTAATTCATTAAAAAACCCCTATCCAACTAATGAGATGATGAACGTTGACATCAACACTGATTTACAATGGACTGGTGGTGATCAAGACTCAGGTGATACTGTTACCTATGAAATACGTCTCGGGACATCAATACCACCCAGAAAAATAGCACAAATTGGACCTTTCCCATCGACACAAGGGCAACTCTCCTATGATCCTGGTACACTCATACCAAACAAGAAATATTACTGGAAAATCGTAGCTTATGATAATCACGAGGCATCTACCTCTAGTACATTATGGGAGTTTACCACTGGCTCAGCCCCAAATAATCCTCCTTCAGCTTCTATTGATTACATATATCCGAACCCCGTACAAATAGGATTAAGTGTTGGATTTCAAGGTCATGGGACAGATATTGACGGAACGATTACTGAATATAGCTGGAGATCAAGCATCGATGGATATCTTGGCTGGAACGCTTTTATTAGCACGTCATTGCTTTCAAGTGGTACTCATCAAATTTATTTCAAGGTAAAAGACAACAACGGAGCATGGTCACAAGAAGCGTCAAAAACCTTAATTGTAAAAACAGCTGGAAACAAACCTCCCTCTACACCGAGTATTCCATCAGGTTCATCCTCAGGGTATACTGGGGTTTCCTATTCATTTTCGACTATGGCAACGGACCCTGAAGGTGATTATATTTATTATTACTTCGACTTCAATGGAGATCTCCTACCTGACAATTCAGATTCAGTTAGTGGATCATCTGGTACAACGGTCTCCTGTTCCTGGAAATGGGATAAACCAGGTACCTACGATATACGAGTATATGCCAAGGACAGCAAAGGAGCACAAAGCTACTGGTCAGGAGTAAAACAGATAACCATTCAGACTTCGATGTCCTTGACAATTACCACAGACAAATCTACGTATCGTCTTGGTGATTCGATATGGATTACAGCATCGGTCACAAGCAACAATAAACCTCTAGGGGTTCTAACGGCGAAAAACTTTGCTGTTACAATAAATGGAGCACCTTACTATATTCAGGAATTTAGAACTGGGACATCTCAGGGGATATATCAATTAAGAATAAATTCACCATCTGCAAGTGGACAACATACAATCACATTAAAGGTAACTACTTCAGAGGGGTCTATCTCTAAAGAGGTTGGTATAACATTAACAGAGGGATCATACAAAGTTTTATTAATACTGGCATGCCCAAAGGATCTGTGGAATGAACAGAATCAAAGACCTATATATAATTGGTATAATGGTGTTCGTGGTAGCCC
>DATMXJ010000017.1:0-2925 GCA_035561675.1 Thermoplasmatota archaeon | reverse complement strand
ACGACAGATTTCCTCACAGATCTTTGGGTTGTACTTCATGGTGCACGAACCCAATGGGTAGATCCCTGATTCAATCCCGTAATTCATTTGGCTCAGACGCGTGAAATGTCGCATCACCTGGGTTTCATCGATATTCGGGATGTCAATGAGTTTTTTTCTTTGAAGAGAATCAGGAAGCACCGATTTCGCAGTGTATTTTTCTTTATTTGTATCGTGTAGTTCGTTGAGAAGTGGTTCATCCCAGATAGCACTATGGTACATCAGGGTACCTCCTTGAGAAGTGAAACCAGTCGTGTCATGCTTTCCTCGCTATGTGCTTCTGTCACCCCGAACAACATGCAATTCTTCAGCTTCGGGTACCATTTTTCTAACAGGAGACCACCTTGTATTCCATGTCGTAAGAGATGCGTCTGTACTTTGGCAGCATCAGGATGACGGATAACAAACTCATTGAAATGAGTTCCAGAAAACACCCTTGAAAAGCCAGGGATCGCGCAAATCTGCTTTTGTAGGTGTTGACCACGTTCAAAGTTTCTTTCAGATAGTTCCTGCAATCCTTTTCCACCAAGCCAGGACAGATAAGTTGCTGTCGCAAGCATGCAGAGCCCTTCGTTGGTGCAGATGTTGCTTGTTGCTTTCTCTCTTCGGATATGTTGTTCCCTGGTTTGCATCGTCATGCAGAAGGCGCGTTTACCCTGATGGTCTTTTGTCATACCAATGATGCGACCCGGGATTTGTCGTAAAAACTCGTTTTTACAGGCGAAAATCCCTAAGGTTGAACCACCGAAATCAAGGGGATTGCCAAGGCTTTTTCCTTCACCAATGACAATATCGGCTCCGTACTCTCCAGGGCTTTTACAGATGCCAAGAGAAATCGGGTCGACACCGACGATGAACAATGATTGATTGTTCCGAAGTAAGGAGTGAATATCTTCGATGGTGTCTTCGAACACACCAAAAAAGTTAGGGTTCTCTAAATAAAACCCTGCAGTCTCAGTATTGATCGTTTTCTTCAGGTCCTCCAGGTCAATTTTACCTGTTTTATTGTCATAAGCGATTTCCTTTATCGTGATACCTGCTCCTTTGGTGTAATTGGTAAGGATACTTTTTTTCTCCCAGGAGATATTTTCAGGAATGACAAATGTTTTTTTCTTCGTGATACGCATGCTCATCAAGGCTGCTTCCCCAAGTGCTGTTGCGCCATCATATAAGGAGGCGTTGGAGACATCCATCCCTGTAAGCTCTGCGATCATGCTTTGGTATTCAAAGATCGCCTGAAGAAACCCTTGAGATGTTTCTGGTTGATAGGGAGTATATGCAGTGTAGAATTCTGAACGTGATATGATGGATTTAACCGCTGCGGGAATATAATGAGGTTTATATCCTCCGCCGATGAATGATGGCATCTCACAGAATGATTTGTTTTGATTGGCTAGCTGTCGCATCTGGTCTTCTACATCTTGTTGATGACGACTCGGTGGAAGTCTTAGTTTTTCAATTTTTATCTCTTTTGGGATGTCCGAAAAAAGGTCGTTGATGTCATGCAATTGTAGGTCATGTAACATGCTTTTTTTTAGTGAAGTATTGGGTATAAACTGCATGGGTACCCCCTCAAGGGTAACCATCAGATGTTAAAGAAGCTTATCCTTAGAATTTACGAATCAGAAAAAAGCGCAACAGCATTGAGTTTATCTATGGAAAGATCCCATAGTTGTAAACAGAGTGTGTTCCAGATATTATCCTCAGATCTTCCAATGATTTTTCCGACAATTTGTTGTTCATAGATAGGCCCATCGTAATCGTCTGTGTAGCTGGTGGTATAGTATGTTGTAATTCCATTATCAGATTTCACTTGATTCACGATATTCTGCTGTAACGATTCTTTATTGGTATGATAGAGGATGTGATCTCCTTCTTGAATTGAAAATCCTTGATATGTTGGTTGTTCCAGGATGATGTATTCTGCTTTGGCATCCAAGCTATGCAGTTTTTCGTTTTTTAAGTAAAGAAATGAACTAGGATGGTTGAAAGAGTCGATGAACGTATCAATACCAACGAGTTGTGATATCGTAAGAAACGGGAGATTTGCGATGAGGAAGAATCCACAGAGTTTGAGTATTGTTCGTGGTAGATATTTTTTCATATCATCACCTCATTCATGCTCTTCTGTTACACGCTAACGTCTGTCAATATCTCTATATAAATACTGTCTGGAAAAATGTCAAAAAGACAAAATACAGATTCGAAGAAAAATCAAAGGATAAAAAAACATTAAGAAGGGACATTCATTACAGAAACGTGATGCAAGAAATCTGGACAGAGAAATATCGGCCAAAAACACTCTCTGAACTCGTCGGTCAAGAAAATATTATCGAACGGCTTAAAGCATATGCAACTACGAAAAACGTTCCCCATTTGATATTCGCTGGGCCTCCAGGAACCGGTAAAACCACCGCGGCACTGGCTCTTGCACACGAAGTCTTCGGAGAACATCACTGGTCACAAAACCTCAATGAGCTCAATGCAAGTGATGAACGAGGCATCGGTATCATACGTGGAAAAATCAAGGATTTTGCTCGTACAGCACCCATTGGATCAACCTTCAAGATTATCTTCCTCGATGAAGCAGATTCCCTTACGCAAGAAGCACAAGCTGCCCTTCGACGAACAATAGAAAAATACACTCATATCTGTCGATTTATCCTTTCGGTGAACTATTCATCAAAAATAATAGAGCCGATACAATCCAGGTGCGCTGTCTTCCGCTTCAAACCACTCACCGCAGAGGATGTCAAAAAATTCATTCGAAAGATTGCTACAAAAGAACATTTAGAGATCACCCCTGATGGCCTTGAAGCACTTATTTTTATCGCACGAGGAGACATGCGACGAGCGGTGAACGTATTACAGGTGGGTGCATCCAGC
>DATMXJ010000016.1:0-6521 GCA_035561675.1 Thermoplasmatota archaeon | reverse complement strand
TCGCTGATGAGTCGAGCTTTTCCGTCGATGACTTGTATGGCTCCTTCCGGGCAATTCGGTATGCATGCTCCGCAGCCGTTGCATTGTTCTTCGTTGATTTTTATGATTTTTCGTTTGGTCATGCCGATCACTCAGTATCTTTTTTATACCTAGTATATATTAGATACAAAGGTATTTATAGGTGACAGTATCTAAAAGGATACCATGGACCAAACGTGTACCATCTACCGAACGATTGATTTCATCTCGAAGAAATGGACGCTGCTGATTCTCCTAGAGCTCTATAAAACACAAGGGACGAAACGATACTCAGAGCTCAAACACGGTCTTTTGGATATCACTCCAAAGATACTTTCAATCAGACTCCGAGAACTTGAAAAACAAGGACTGATCACAAAGACTATCGATACCGATGTTTTTCCAATAAAATGTGAATATACGTTGACTGATAGTGGAAAAGATTTCATCCGCATCATAAGAGATGTTAAGAAATGGTCATTGCAATGGAAACATAAAAACAAGGAATGTGAATCTCAGGATTGTAAGCATTGTGAATTGTAATCTTCGAAAAGGTGAATATCTCTGACAATCAAAGAAATAGAAGCAAAATCGATTCTTCGTAACCATAAAAAAATCGATTCATGGTTTCTTTCGAGATACGGGATGAACCTCTATCGAGGTTGCACTCACAACTGTGTCTATTGTGACGGGCGAGCGGAAGGATACTATGTTGAGGGTGAGTTTGGCACCGACGTATCAGTAAAAATCAATGCCTTGGAAGTGTTACGCCGAGAGTTAGATCCACGGCGAAAACGTACCCCACTGAAACCAGGATATGTGTTGGTCGGAGGCGGTGTCGGGGATAGCTACCAACCTGCCGAGGAGAAATACCAATTAACCCGGAAAACACTTGCTCTTCTATCTGAAAAAAAATTCCCTGTTCATATTCTTACAAAATCAACACTCGTACGACGAGATATGGATCTTTTGCAGCAGATCAATGAGACAAGCAGGGCGATCGTGAGTTTTAGTTTTTCCTCCACTAATGAGTCGATCAGCAGAATCTTTGAGCCGGGGGTTCCTTCACCACAAAAGCGTCTTGAGACCATTGCTTTTTTTAAAGATCATGGGCTTGCCTGTGGGATGTTTCTCATGCCTGTTATTCCTTTCATTACTGATACCAAAGAGATACTGCAGAAAACAATACAGGATGCCAAAGATGTCGGAGTCGATTTTATCATCCTTGGTGGGATGACGCTGAAAGAAGGAAAACAAAAGGAATATTTTTTCAATATCCTGCAGAGATATTATCAAGACCTCATGCTCGAATATCAAATGATATACAAAGGGAGTAAATGGGGAGAAGCAATCCCCGATTATTATGATCAATTGCATCAGACGTTTTTTTCGCTTACGAACCTGTACAAGATACCCGCGCGCATCCCACCCGAACTTTTCAAAGATATTCTTAATGAGAATGATTTGGTCATCGTGATACTGGAGCATCTTGATTATTTACTCAAACTCGAAGGGAAACGATCTCCGTTTGGTTACGCAGCGTATTCGCTGTCACAACTACAGGTCCCGATATCAACGATGCAGTATCAATTACAGACCATAAAAGGCGTTGGACCCACGACCGAAAAAATTATCCAGGAGATTATAAAAACGGGAAGCTCAACATATTACAAACGCTTATTAAAAAGCGATTTATAAGAGGCACAAATGGAGTTACCACAGCATATCATCTTTGCATTTCTACTAACTCTCCTAGCCGGTCTTTCGACAGGGATAGGGAGTCTTATCGCGTATTTTATTAGGAAACCAAAGATGATTTACCTTTCCTTCTCATTGGGGTTCTCCGCTGGAGTGATGATCTATGTTTCCTTTGTTGAACTGTTGCCACAAGCAGTCGTTCAGATCGGACGATTCACCGGTATTGTCGTGTTCTTCCTAGGAATCCTCCTTATCGCCTTTATCGATATGGTTATCCCTGAGGCACGAAACCCTCATCATTACAAGGAGATGCCGGATGAACAGACCCTGAAGGTGGATAAGGCACTGTTGAGAACCGGGTTGTTTACAGCTCTTGCCATCGCGATTCATAATTTCCCCGAGGGACTCACCACGTTTGGAACAGCACTCAGTGATGAGCGACTTGGACTCATCATAGCACTTGCGATAGCGATTCATAATATCCCTGAGGGTATTTCGGTCTCGGTACCGATTTTTTATGCGACTGGGGATCGAAAGAAGGCGTTCCAATATTCGTTTTTAGCAGGATTAGCAGAACCCATCGGTGCTGTGATTGGTTTTCTTATTCTCCTCCCGTTCTTATCGTCAATGTTACTGTCATCGTTATTAGCCTTTGTCGCAGGAATCATGGTATACATCTCCATTGATGAGCTTCTCCCCATGGCACATCGCTATGGTCATAGCCATACCGTTATTCTTGGGTTCATCTTAGGGATGGCTCTTATGGCTGCGAGTCTTTTTATCCTATAAAGTACGGTACGATCATCCCTTCGACTGCCGTTGCTGTTCGGATAAATGGTTTTATTCTTCCTCAAATATGAATAGATCATCGATTGTTGTCTGTAAGGTTTTGGCAATGTCGTGTGCGAGTTGCAATGAAGGGTTATAATTTCCTTTTTCAATAAAGAGGATGGTTTCCCGTCGGACTCCTACTTTTTTTGCTAAATCTTCCTGGGTAAGGTCGTAGCGTGCTCGGAGTTCTTTGATCCGGGTCTTCATGGTTAATTCCCTTTCCAAGCCATGTACAGATACGATATGACAAACACCATTCCTGAGGTGATAACAATAACAGCTGTGACTTGACTGCCTGTTAGTTCATGTTCTAATGTGATATCTGCGATAAATTGGCTGGCAAAGGGGCTGAAGAGTGCTGCGATAAATCCGTAGTATCCTGCTTTATAGTTGATGTTTATGAGTCGTTCGTCTTTTGCTGGTAATCCTTTTCTAATGTTTTTTGCTCGGTCCCATATGATATAGGCTGCTGCTGCAATTAAAATGATTATTACTGCTAAAGATGCGATATTTGTAAATTCTATTGTTCCTGCATTCATCATATAGAATGCGAGGGTTACGAGCACTAAGATTGTTACCAACAGCCCTACTATTACTCCTATTTTGTCTTTCATTTTTTTTCTCCCCTAATTTTTGTGTGTTAGTAGTAACTTTTTATTTGTTATTTCTAACATTATGTTATATATATGTAACAGATACTATTTATAGTTTCTCTCTTCACCTTATAAACTCCTCACGAACTCCTCGATAAAATAAGCAAAATCTGTTAAAGAAACAATGCATACCATGAATGGCAATCAGATGATGAATATGGAACCAATCGTCGATATGCTACAATCAGAATTTGAAACCCTACAGGCAAATTTTAAAACAGTTTCTATTAACCATTTAAAAGACCTCCAAACAGAACTAACGACATGGCAACACGACGGAATCATTACGAAAAAATTCTATGACCAAAATTATGGTCAATTCCTTTTTCATCCACCTGAAATGCTTCAAAACGCTCGCTCAATAATAATCATCGGCGTCCCACAAAAAATCAACAAAGTGAATTTTATTCATAACGGAACACAATACCAGACAATCATCCCACCAACCTATATCTATTCTGAGATACGAGCTACTTGTAAAGGAATCTTATCAAATATTTTAGGAAAAAAAGGATATTCCGTCGAACGCGCAATACTACCAATGAAACTCCTTGCCGTGAAAAGCGGATTAGGAAAATACGGCAAGAATAATCTCTGTTATGTCGATGGAATGGGGAGTTTTACCCGATTGGAAGCGTTTTACACGGATTATGAATTTCCCACCGATGATTGGGGTGAAAAAGAAATCATGGACTCCTGTAAAAATTGTTCCTTATGTCGTAACGCCTGTCCTACTCACTGCATCCCCAATGATCGAATTTTAATCCACGCGGACCAGTGTCTTACCTACTTCAATGAAAACGAAGAAGACTTCCCCTCATCGATTTCTGCGCAATCTCATAACGCGTTGGTGGGATGCTTGCACTGTCAAACCATCTGTCCTGAAGATAGGAAATATCTTCAATTCAATACACAAACTATAGATTTCACTGAGGAAGAAATTTCGCTGATTTTACAAAAGACACCTCGAGAAGGTATTCCAAAGACCCTAACGAAAAAATTAATTGACCTTGATATGGATGAATATTATCCATTATTACAAAGAAACATTACTGTGTTGATGAATAAATGATGCTGGAATTAATTTAAGCACCACACGGATTTATCGGTGTAGTCCATATACATTAAAGAGATACTGTAGGATTAGAAATCCTTGTGGAAATCGTTCAAATAGTCTTTCGAGAAAATGCATGAATAAAAACGTCATCTGTGCATGGCTCTTCGGCATTTTTATACTAAGCGTACCCCAATCACTCTCAGCGTTCTGCATATCTTTTGCTTTTGCTTTGATAGTATACGTTCCTCGTTTACTCCATGTATGGAAGACCGTGATTTGTTGACCAGATTGATTCGGACCTATCCATCCGCTATTCGTCCCGTCACCCCAGTCAATATAGTATAATACACTGTTTGTTTCAGGGTCTGTGGTAACAAAAGTATATGCATATGTTTGTCCGATGGTTCCCGAGGTTGTGCCATTGATTGTTGGTTTTCCTGGAGGTTGGTTCATCCCGTTTCCCGTGGTGAATATCCAGGTTTCTGATTGTGTGATGTGCAATCCATCATCTGCAATCGCATACCAATGATATTGTGTCAAATTTTCTAATCCATTCCATGTTATAGATGCTCTCGTTGAACTACCAACATTGTTATCGACGCCAATCACTTGATCGTTCGATGCATCATAGAACGAAACATTCATGGTATCTCCGTTTGGATCAAACACGAAAACGGAAAGCTCTGGGGCAATCGGGATATTCACCGCACCATTAAGAGGAACAGGATCAGACGGTAAATATGGTGAGTGATAACATGGAACCATTAATGGATAGTAATCTTTGTTACCACCACCCCCTGCGATATTGTAAGGAGTATCGCCTATCCCATCATGATTTGCATCTCCACCATTGTAATCATCCCAATAGTTACCCCCACTTGGATATCCATCATCCCAGGTGTTACTACAGGTGTCATACCCATTACTCTCTTCACTTGAAAAGAAATTATTATGGAATATCTTATTATTATTCGAAGATTGTTGTATTTCTATTCCCCGCAGATTGCTGTAAAGGTTGTTTCCGGTAATGATGTTTCCTGTTGATTCGGAAAGAGAGATCCCTTGAAGGTGATCAATAATCGTATTATCTTGAATAACCGTGAAGGTCGTTTGCACAGGGTTAATGCCCTCGAAACCATTATGGGTGATGATATTCCCTGAAATCATATTGTATGCTGAATCCAAAAGACCAATCCCCTCCCAATTATTTGTAATATTGTTTTGGATGATAGTTTGGTCTGATGAATGAACAATATAGACCCCAATTCCCGCATTCTGAAGAGTAAATTGCTCCACGGTAACTCCATCTATAGTAATTTTTATTACATTCCCGGTTTGGGATCCATCGATAATCGTCTGATCACGAAGCTCACCAAGCAGAGTCACTTTTTTATTCAGGACCACATGTTCGTGATACATCCCCTGATATACGAAAATCGTATCGTCAGAGCTTGCGTTATCGACAGCATCTTGGATTTTTGTATAATTATTTGGCCCTGAGCCGCCAACATAAAGAATTGCTCTCTGAGAATGATTCAATGAGTAGAGATATGGTTCGTCCCATGGTCCCTGTTTTGTGTGTGATGCATTTGAAAAAGACGGAATAATGGTTGAAAGACAGATGACGATGAGTATTCCAAACGTGATCCATCGTAGCTGAATGAGCGGTTTATCTATGGTAGTTCCCCCAATATGATATCATATCTGTTGTATTATTTATATGTTAGTGTATAACTGGATGGAGAATAAAAAGAAAAAAAAGAGATGATTGATTAAAATTTCTTAGATGGTTCCCATGGCGTATCGAATCATAAAATTGTCATTACCAAAGATGATTGATACTGCTTCGAAGGAATTATCTGTCGTATTTACCCGATATAATCCTCCAAACCATTGTGACTCATTAATTCCGTTGGTATGCACTTGACCGTAGAAGATATATCCCCAGTACCAGCCATCGATTGTTCCTGAGGCACTGCCATCAAATAAGCTCCAGGCACCGGTGAAGGTGTGCTCTTCTGTATAGGTTCCATCGATTGTTCCTAAAGTATTGTATCCTGTTTCATTTTTTTCTGCGAAAACTCCCGTGAAACTCCCATTGGTCATCAATGGTCTTCCATGTTGTAAGAGATTTTTCAGGGGTGTGGATTTCAACAATGGTGACGCGGTTGTCATCGGCATTGCTACTAATACCAAACATATTCCTATAATCAATAATATTTTTTTCATTTTTCATTAACCTCCAAAGGTAGAAATGGCTATAA
>DATMXJ010000015.1:0-6898 GCA_035561675.1 Thermoplasmatota archaeon | reverse complement strand
TTGTATACCTCTTCAGTTCCTCTTGGCAAAGATAGAATTATACGGGGACATAGATTCCTCTGAAAATTTTTATTTCATCAATTGAGCCATACAGACCCCCTCCGAATATGAGATGATCTGTATTCGTTCGCAGCGACCCTGTGCACGGTTCACTCCCACCGGTTTGGATGACGTCATCGATATAGAGTTGTAAAAATCCTCCACCGTACGTCAAATCAATTTTTTTCCAGCTATCAAAGGATACAGTCCCTGAAACAGTATAGGTTGTATTTCCAATCATCATACGAGCGGTCAGTAAGTTATAATTTACCGTGAGTGCAACGGCATCTCCTTTTTTGATAATGGATTTTTCTTCACCAATTAAATCGATTTTTTCCATTGTCAAAAATCCTCTTTCGGTTGAGTTGATTGAACCGTATACCACAATTAACCTATCAACGTGTGTTGCAAGGTTCAGGGCACTGGATCCACCGAGAGCTGAACGATCTTTGAACTCATAGATAAATAACGCTGAATCTGAGATATTACCGGTTCCTCCTATCGCGACCGTTGTGAGAAAACCGCGTTTCCAATTACTATTGTTACCACCAGTAAAAGATATGGCATACAGTTCGCCTTCTATGTGTAATATATCTGTCTCAAAATTATAATCAATGGGTGAAAGATAGGTATAAAACGGAAGAATATCAATAGAGTCATTCAGGACATGACCTATGGAGTTAATACTCAAAGTTTTAATATATCCGGTTCGAAGATGATCATTCGAATCGGCACCATAGGAAATCGCAAAAATATCGTTTATGACCTGAATCATGGTTGGTTCTAAACCATCCTCGGGCAATCCAAATTGAACTGTCTCTTCTAAGGGTTCAACGATAGATCCATTATTTAGGACATGAACAGTTATAACATATCCCATTCCTGCGGTTGCTCCATATCCGTTATAGGTGATACCATAAATATCACCCGTGATATGTACTATGGAGGACTCTGAACAACTTGTTGATAATGGAAACTTCAGTGTGTCGATGAGGGCAGATCCAATATTTCCCAGAGCATCTATCGATACGGTGACCAAGTATCCAGTTGGATATGTTTCAAAAGACGCTCCACCGAGAGCGATAGCATAGATATCAGACCCGATATTGATAATATTTGGTTCACGTCCATAGTATTGAGGGAAATCAAATGTATCGATAATATCACCAATCGTCCCATTCCCATACAACGATAACGTCACAATATGACTTTTTGCCTCAGTCTGGTCATCAGACGCTCCATATACTATCGCATAGATATTATTCTGGATTTTAGTTATCGTAGGCTCATAGAAGTGGGGAACTGGAATTAATTTTGTTTCAATCGTACCAAGAAAAACACCATCATCATTCATTCGAAAGGTTGTCACCGACGTTGTAGAATTATCACGATACGCTATCGCGTACATCGTACCAGTTATATGTATCAAATCAGGCTCTAAACAGGAATTTCCCAAAATATCAGTGATGTTTTTTGTTGATAATTCTGACACATTACCAGGAAATTGCGCCCCTATTTTTGATACATTTAACCATGTTTCGATTGTTATCTCATTGGTTAGATTAAACTTAGGATGATGCGGGACATCAACATAATTGCTTTTTCCGGAGAGATTGAGAGATCCGTTAATCTTTCCCCCCGGTATAAATATTGCATCATAGACGTTTCCGTCACAAGTTGGATTCATTGCATCTGCTGCTATAGGTGATCCGAACGCTTCATCAAAATGCCATAAACCTCGTGTGACTTGATAGGTATAAAAAGATAAAGGACCATCAAACAAGGTTTCATTGCTACAATTCATCCAAGACCAGTACTCATATTGAGTACCACTAAGCAGTCCATTTAATTGTAGACCGTACCATCCATCGAGAGATAGTGGTTTCACTTGAGGAGAGGAGCTATACGGTCCTCCAAAAATACCATAGGTGAAATTCAGAAATCCTGATGGAAAAAAACTCTGATTATAAAAATTATAATACATTTTGAGAATCGCAGAGGTCTCTGATACTTCATCCGGTGGTAACACAGCGATATATGGAGAAAACACAGTCGTTCCTTGTTGGATGATTTTATCAAATATTATGAAATTCTTATCGATGTCGATGATGACGCAGGAGACTTGTTTTCCTTGCAGATTCCCGGCGGGGTAGACGATCTGTTCGCCAACAGTCCAAAGACCATCAGCATTTTGATCAAACCAATAATTAAAATCATTCACGCGGAATGTATCTGCAGTCCCATCGATTGTTATGGTTATTTTTGTTTTCGTATCTAAGGGAATCCCGCCTCGGTGCTCAATGAGGATTTCATCATTATGGATAGATCCGACCAGGTACACTTTAGGGACCTCGACATCTGAAAAATTTAGCCAAGGATTCAGAATAATCATCGAGACTGCAGAAAAAGTACTCACCGCTATAACAATGAGGATTAAAGTACCGACTACCTCAGATACTGCATGTTCTTTTTTAAAAAATGGGGATGCGATTATGTTTTTTTTCATCTAAACCCCTAAGAGAAGTTTAAACATCAACCAGGTCGTAAAGACCATGATAAAGATATGTTTGACCGATGATGTATATCGACCGTCTTCAAAGACACCGGCAACCAATGCTGATCCAAAGGCTTGTACCAGACATGCAAGATAAAAAACACCAGAAATCTCTTCCTGGGA
This sequence comes from Thermoplasmatota archaeon, assembly GCA_035561675.1. Taxonomy (GTDB): domain Archaea; phylum Thermoplasmatota; class E2; order DHVEG-1; family DHVEG-1; genus SM1-50. The sequence goes on along the minus strand of DATMXJ010000015.1, from coordinate 4,182 downwards.
CGCATTACTTCCTCCGCCCATGACACCCTGCATACCCTGTGAACCTTCACTCCCCACCATGGCAGGAATAAAACTGGTACATAGAATCAACACGATTGCCAGGAACACGAACATACCGACATAGATGACAACCACATAAGAAGCCATATTGGTTCTTCTTTCCGCCTCCAACATTTTAATTTCTCGTGCATCCTTTGCAGCGACATCAAGGACATCAGCAACATTCCCACCACTGTTACTTGCCTCTATAATGAGAGTAATAGTCCGTCGGATCGATTTTGTGTTTACACGCTGCGCAAAAGATTCTAACGCATCAGCCACACTGCCACCCCAGGAAATCTGCTGGGAGATTTTCTTTATCTCTGGTGTCAGGATGCCATACTCTCCTTTTGATGAAAAAAGAATCGCTTTTGTAAATGTCATCCCAGCTCGACGAGATTCAGCGAGATCTCGTACAAAATCAGGAAAAATCCCATCAATCTTTTGGATTCTTCGAACATGAATCGATTCGTACATCCCATATACGCCAGTTCCCGATAGTAAAGCAAAAACAAAATAATCGACAAAACCTCCAAATCCGGTGAAAATACCAAGCATCGACAGAATACCAAGCAGGACAAAAACGGTCACCAATACACCAGAGACGATGTTGACGGTAAGTCGTGTCACATTTTTTGTAAGCATCAGATTTCGTAGGTAACTTGTTTTATGCGCTTCTTTACTTTTTTTCATAATTACGCACCCTGGCACATACCTCGAATTACGACTGCAAATCCAATGTGGATAAGAGGCACAATGATTAAGATCAAAATGTAAAGGAACATGGAATTCCAATCTCCAGTAATAATCATCATCAGAGGAATAACAATAAGGAGGAGCAATACACCAGCAACAGCAGCGGTCACATAGCTCTCAGCCATAATACCAAGTGTCTCAAGGAGCTGTTTCTGTTGGTTTCGATTTTCCCATAAGTATTGATCTGCCTTATGCATAAAATATGTCTTTAAAGAACCACCCGAGGTGACAGTGACCACCATCCCCTGGAGGAATTCCTTGAATCGTTGTGATGGAGTACGAGCGATATTTTTCTTAATCGCACTTATAATATCAAATCCAAGCAGACCAACATCACGGTATATCCACGCAGATTCTTCCTTAACCTCTCCATATATATCTTGCTTTGAAAGGCTTTTAAAAATCTCGGTTGGCGTCACACCCGCAGAAGCCATCGCAGAGATGAAGTTGATCGCATAGGCGAGGTTCACATCGATCTTCTTCTTGCGTTTCTTTGCTCTGCTTTTTGGCAAAGAGAGTAACGCCGCATAGAGTATTACACCGATGAATCCAGGGGTAAATAGGAAAAAAATAACCAATCCGTTGTCCAACATCACACCTGCGAGAGGCAGAAGAATAAATACAAATGTCACAATGACAATCAGTGAACACAGAAAACCTATAATGGTACTAAGAAATACATAGGACAGATAGGCACCAGCACGGATCTCCATGTGAGCAGATTGCAGAGCATCTTGGAGGTGTTGATTCGCTCTTCGTTCTCCAAATCGGCCTAACCATTTATAACTCATTCGTTGATATTTTGTAAGTGTCATCGGTATCCCTCCGTTTTCTTCTTATTTTTTATTATTTTTTTTATTTATCGTAATGTCAGATGGCATTTCTGACGCCACTTCATCTTGTTTTTTCATTATAGCATTTTCAACCGTGATTTCTTGTTCTTTTTGTTTTGTTTGATTTGCTTTTCTTACTTTTTCCATTACTTCATCTGGGGTATCGATATATGAGGATATGATACGGGCGACATCTTTGAAGGCACGAATGTTGTTATCCTTCATCCATTCAAGAATCTCAACGCGTCGACTCAGTTCATCCAACATGTCTTCTTTACTCTGTCCATGTTGATTTCGAATACGTTCCATCACATAGCTCTTCCCCGAAAAAAAGAATTGATCCTGGACGGGGTCCCATCGGAACACTTCGTTGGTCAATATTTCTTTTGTCATCGGATCGATATCGACAATTTCGACAATTTGTTTCACTCGTCGAACCCTTTTTTCTCCCAATTCTGCTTGGATTTGGATAGTGACAATATCTAAAGACTGAAGCATCACTCGAGGTATTTCAATTGGTTTTCCTTCTAATCGATGGATAAGGGATTGGGCTGAGTCAGCATGAAAGGTCGAATACGTGGTATGTCCAGTGGCCATCGCCTGGAATAACACGTATGCCTCTTTCCCTCGGATTTCTCCCACAAGAATGTATTCAGGTCTCTGTCTCAGGGCAGCTTTCATCAGATCGTATAAATCAATTTCACCAGCTAGTTTATCGTTGATCACTTCACCAAACCCGGAGCGAACCACACCAGGAATCCAGTTTGGGTGTGGTAGGTTGATTTCCCGTGTCTCCTCGATAGATACTATTTTTGATTCACGAGGGATAAACAATGAAATAGCATTCAGGGTTGACGTTTTCCCAGCAGCGGTCCCCCCCGCAATGAGTGCACTAATGCCGTTTTCGACGGCAAGCCAGAGGTAGGCAGCCATTTCAGAGGACAGTGTTTTATAGGCAATTAAATCGGTTGCAGTAATCGGATCTGCCTTAAATCTTCGGATAGTAAATGTTGATCCTTTTGCGGTTACTGCTTTGCTTAACGTCATTTGAATACGAGAGCCATCGGGCATGGTTGCATCAAGCATTGGTTCAGCAATCGAAATGTGTTTGCCGCATTTCTGCGCAAGCATTGTTACAAATTTAGATAATACATCTTCATCAGAAAATTGAATGTTACTTTTCAGAGAGCCATATTTTCTATGAAATAAAAAAAGAGGCTGACCTGACCCATCGCAAGAAATATCTTCGATTTGTGAATCACGCATCAATGGATCTATCTGTCCGTACCAAACGAAATCCCTTTTAACATAATAAAGGATTTTATTTTTCAAAACATCATCGACCATTAAATTATAGTCCTTGATGATGTAACCGATACGATCTGAAAGAAACGCTTCTACTTTTTGAACATCAAGTTCATCTAAACGAATATCAATAGAGGTTATCAGCGTATCTTGTATAAAATTGAGGGATTCTTTTTCTGCATCATTCAGTTGAGGTTCAATTACTTTATAGTATTTGTCAAGTGACGTTGTGTCTTTTAATATTTTTATAAAGACAAATGGTTCCAGAACAGGGTAGCATTCAAGCTCGACAAGGTTTTTTTCATCAATGGACACCTCATGGGACGAAAATGCTACCATACCTTTTTTTCCACATTTAGGACATTTCACCATTACTTTTTGACCAGGATCACCTTCACAGGAAATTTTTGAATGACACTCAGGACAGATCGCAATTTTCTTTATCATTATTCATTCCTAATTTTTTTCATGACTTCTGATGGATTATCTGTATATTGAGCGATGATGGTAGCGACTTTCTTAAACTCTCGAATGTTTTGTTTATTCATCCAATCCAACAACATCGTTCTATTCTTAATTTCACTAATCATTCCTTCCCGGCTGATGTCTTTTTCTGCTCTGATCCGTTCAAGAATGTAGCTTTTTCCGGAGTACACAAATTTATCTTCAATGGGGTCCCAGCGGAACACTTCATTGGTTAGAATCTCCTTTGTCGTTGGATCGATATCGATTATTTCGATGATTTGTTTGCATCGTCGTGCTCTTTTGTTTTTCACCCGAGAGATGACCTGTATGATGACGATGTCTAAGGTTTGAAGCATGATGCGGGGGATTTCGATGGGTTTTCCCTCCAAACGGTGGATGAGAGACTGTGCAGAGTCCGCATGGACCGTTGAGTAGGTGGTGTGCCCAGTCGCCATCGCCTGGAAGAGCACGTACGCTTCTTTGCCTCGAATTTCCCCAACAAGGATATACTCGGGTCGTTGTCTGAGTGCCGCCTTCATTAAATCGTATAAGTCGATTTCTCCAATGACTTTATTGCCAACAACTTCCCCAAAGCCAGATCGAACAACACCTGGGATCCAGTTCGGATGAGGTAGATTAATTTCTCTTGTTTCTTCGATTGAGACAATCTTTGATTCCCGGGGGATGAATAAACAGAGTGCATTGAGTGTTGAAGTTTTTCCTGCAGCAGTCCCACCAGCAATCAGTGCGTTTATGCTGTTTTCCACAGCAAGCCACATATAGG
>DATMXJ010000014.1:0-9425 GCA_035561675.1 Thermoplasmatota archaeon | reverse complement strand
TCCATCATCTCTGCAACCAAAGATCATTATTTCCCGAAACAGTCGACCAGAATATTTAATTACGAACATGTCGTTTAAAGAAAACATGGTGCATGTGAGAGGCTTTTGGTTTCAAACAAGGGAGCGGATATGAGGTTTTTATTGATCTACCCACCCCCAGAATCATTTTTTATACGCACTTCTCGTGTGTTCTATGGACTGGCACCACCCCTTGGTCTTCTGTACGCCGCAACAATGCTTCAGAACGAGGGAGACAGCGTAACGATCCTTGATTTTTCAGCAGAACCCTTCGATGAACAGAGACTCATAACCACATTACACCAGTCTGATGTTGTGGGAATGTCCGTCCTGAGCCCCTCGTTGAATGAAGTAAAAACCTTAATTCAATTGATTACACAACATAAACCGGACATCCCCATCATCATTGGTGGGCCACATTGCACCCTCCGCCCAGAGAAAGCATTGGACGAAACACAAGCGACCGTGTGCGTCCAAGGTGATAGTGAGATGATTCTGACAGACCTGAAAAAAGCACTCAACAAAGAAAAAGATTTCTCAGAAATCCCAGGGATTTACTACCGATCAAGCCATGACATCAGACAAGGAACCGCCCCGCAAATGATCCAGGATCTCGACAGCATCCCTTTCCCTGCCCGCCATCTCGTGAAACACTACACGTATGGCCGGGAATACAACCCTCATCTGAAAGCAGGGGAGTTCACCTCGATTATCACAAGCAGAGGATGCCCGTATACCTGTCGTTTCTGCTCCCGAGGCTCCATTAGCATGCAACGATACCGAACTCGTTCAACAGAAAATATCATCTCCGAACTTAAAGAAATCCAACAGCAAGGCTACCGACACGTTGTTTTCTCAGATGATTGTTTCCCTGCAAACAAGAAACAAGCATCTGCTTTATTCGATGCAGTCATCGATGAGGATCTTTCTTTGAAATTTTCAGTGACCGCAACACGAGTCGACCTTGCAGACAAGCAACTGTATAAAAAAATGAGATTAGCGGGTGTCACTCATATCCAGTTTGGTTTGGAATCTGGTAATCAGGACGTTCTTGATTTCTATCACAAAAACACTACTGTCGAAACCATACGAAATGCGGTCCAGTTAAGCCACGATACCGGGTTTTTTACCATTGGCTCATTTATTTTCGGCGCACCTTTTGAGACGAACGAACATTTCAACAACACACTGCGTTTTGCAAAATCACTGCCTCTTGATTCAGTCTCATTTCTACCGTTGCGTTATATGGTCGGCTCTGAGCTATGGGATCAAGCGGTCTCAGACGGGAAGATCAATGCAAATGAATATCTTGTATCTGCCGATAAAAATCGGGGTTTAGGAAACTACACAAAGGAAGATCTTTTAGCATATTGCATGAGGGCACAGCGTTCTTTTTATGGGCGGCCATCATTTTTCATCAATCTTCTGAAAAAATCCCTCCGTAATGATGATCTTAGCTATGTACAATCCTATCTTGCCATCCTTTCTTCGTCTTTGAAAGGAATTTTCCAAAAAAAATTATCTTGATGTTTTTTCGAAATATTAAAAGAGAACTTTTCGTTCTTATTTCTTCATATGAAGATACGATGTGCGCAAAAAAGAGATGCTGAGGCAATCACTGCACAGAACATAGCACTTGCAAGGGAATCCGAAAATATCATTCTTAATCATGAGACGACTCTTGCGGGTGTGAACGCCTTGTTGTCCGATAAAAAGAAAGGATTGTATCTTGTCGCAGAGGAAAACAAGACGATTGTTGGACAGCTTATGATCACGGTGGAATGGAGCGACTGGAGGAACAAACCAATCTGGTGGGTTCAAAGTGTCTATGTCCAGAAAACATGGAGGAAGCAAGGGGTGTTCACTCACTTGTTGAACGAAGCGAAAGACATGGCACGTCAACAAGGAGTTGCATTTCTACGGCTCTATGCTCATCAGAACAACAAGCCTGCTCTTGCGGTGTATGAACAAATAGGATGGCGACAAGACCCCTACACGGTGTATCATCTCCACTTGTAAGGATTAAAAAACTCTTGTTATCTTAGCTGGCGGGTGCGAAGATAGATACCTGCGAGAAAAAAGATGATGAGTATCCCTATGATGGATGCATCGGAAAGTCTGGGTACGTCTTTTCTCTGCGATGAAATATTTTCGGTACTGGTTTCCTCCGAATAATGTTCCCAGAGTTCATCGACGATAAAAGCATTCAGAACATCAAAGGTGACTGATGAATCGTCAGCATCGTTTTTCGTGAATTGTACGTATATCTCCAAGGGGCTGTATCCATTTACCCATGATGTGTTCGCTCTCACTCGCATCTTCCAGACATGAATCCATGATTGATCAGGTCGAGTTGGTCCCCAGTGTTCGAGCAGTTGCTCCATGATCGATGGTCCGGTGATCACCTCGTACACAGGTGTACCAAATTCATGGAGTGTAAGGTAGACGACTCGCAGATCGGTTTTTACTTGCACCATAATTTTTATCTCGAAGGTTTCCCCACGGCTGAGCATTGGATGAGCGGTCGCATTCTCCCATTCTCCATCAGACGTCCGGAACCACGCATGAACCGATCCGTACGTGCATTCACCTGCACTGTGATTCGGGGCTGTAGACAGAAGAATGAGAAGACCGATGAAAAAGATCGTCCCAAGGTTTCTGATCATACGGATCATTCCTCATTAAATCCAGAGGTATGCTCATCAAACCAGTTTTCCTGAATATCCCCTAGCATCATCCCCCACGGGGGGACAAGCCCAAACGCAACCGTTGTAAAACCAAAGGAGAGACGGGTGTTTCGCCCAAGTGTGATGTTCCCTGTGGAGATGACTTTTAATTCCCGTACATATGATTGAGGCTCATGTCCTAATAAAGGATTAAAGATCGTCTCATCACTGGTATCAATGATTTTGAATTGCGGATATTCACCTTGCACATCAATGACCCAGAGATTCATGGTCAACACCCAGGCTGTGACCGGTGAGGGAGGTAGTAGGGGAAGACCGGTGGGTCCAAATACGCAACGATTACGAATCTTCAGAGTCCAGAGTTCTTCGCTGTTCCATGATGTTCTTTCAAAAGGATTGAGATAATTCGGGTATTGATCCACCGCAAGACGGATCGTCTCATTCCACAACAACACTCCTAGGCGATCATATCGTGAGAGATTCATATCATACCCAAAAGGGATCGTGAATTGATTTCGAAGCGCATCTGATGCATCCTCTATTGTTTCCGTGATATTCTTTGTTGTAAAACCAGCTGAGGATGGTATTGCTGCTTCTATCGCATGAGTTAATTGTTGAGAGATCTGCGTAAAAACAGAGTCGGTGGTGTTCTTCACGGTCCTAACGTACCATTCGCGTGAGTAATACACCGCTTTTTTTCCGACGCTGAGAAACTGCGTACTAGGATGATAAGAAGAGAAATCAAGATAATTTGAAGTGTTTTGAGTATATTTTATGAGAAGATCATTTTTTGCGCTCTCAACAAGCTGGACAGGGTTTGGGTAACGTTCTGCATTAATATCGGGATTAAGGGTGATGTGCTGTACCGATTCAAATATCTCTTCAAGGGCGCTCCAAACCTCGTCTAAGACCCATTCTGCATACATTCCATGTACTACCGCATCGAGACCAATGGTTCCTGTATTGTTCCGTGTTGTAATCAACAGTTGTTTTTCCATTCCTGAATCATTATACGTTGCGAGATACCTAAGTACGGTATCTTCGAGATTCGGGTCATTGAGTATCTCGTTGAGATAGAGGATATCAACGATATCATCTTGAGTCGCTTGGTACGACGCCCAGTGCTGAAGTAGACTTCGAAGAACCACGGTTTCGATAAGCAAATCAGTTTTATTATTCCAAATGGTTATCTGCATCGTCGTCCCGTTGACAGAGTGTTCCTCAAGTCGCCACCAGGTATGATTTCGTTCATAGGAGACATTATAATGTTCTTCATATACGGCGCACCCTGGAGTCACCAGCCCTTTTTGTGGTTTTATCTCTTGTTCCGAGACTGGAAGAATGGAGGTTGCATTCCACGGTGAATATCCGCCATCAATCCAGCCTTCCCCAGGATCTCCCCACAGTTCCACAATAACAGAACGATCGAAGACCTGTGTCGACATCGTATCACGGTACATCTCGGAGATGAGAGATTCCAGGAACTGAAGAGTCGTCGCATTTACGCTGAGATGCTTCGTAATCCTTGTGAGATAAAATGATTGATTCGCTTGCTGTTGTATCACTTCATTTATCCTAGATTCGACGTCACCGTCGAAAAGGATGTTTTCATCGTAGAATTCTCCTTCACTGTTCTCAAAATGGAAGATTGCACTAGTGATAGTATATAGGATTCGTTCTGCGATTTCAGAGAGATTAAAGGAAGCAGAAATGTCAATGGATTCGTTGATTGGAGATCCTGCTTCAGCATTCGCACTACCCTTCGAAAGGTTTTCAGCCTCAACAGAGTATCCTTCGCCTTCCATCTCATCATTAAAGGTCGTGAGAGCTTCTGAAGGGGTCTGCTTTAGGGTCTGTTTTATCTCCCGTGCAAGGTCGACAAATCCGAGGGGGTCAGCACTGCCAAACACCAACCCTTGTTCCAGTAGCAATCCACTGTTGAGGATCACTGAAAGATGACGGTTGTCCATCACATTCAACGGTCGTCCACAACGAAAATGTTTGAATCCTCTGAGTAAGCTATACAGGTTTGATAACATCGTGGTGTATGTCCATAATGATGAAAACGTGCCGTTAATTGTCCGATTGTATTCGTCCATCAGACATTCAAGAAGAGGATATCGTGAGGTAAGAATCGAAGAGATACGAACGGTTCGAGTTGTGAGAAGATCCCAATCGTACTGCTTTAATTGCCGTATCTCGATTTGCAAAGGGAGTGAGGCGATCAAGTACGTGGAATAATTCATGGTTCCAGACGGTCCGATCGATGGAATCGAAAATCGTTCCAGCTGCATCGAACATGGTTCAAGGCTGATGTTTTCTATCGAGAGAATCGTGGTTTCGTTCTGAAGCATGACATTGATAGCATAATGACCATCACAGAACATATTGTAGAGGTAATGACCCGTGAGGTACACATTCAGTTCCTCTTTGATGATGGCTTTCACTCGATACAGATTTATTTCTTGGCCGGTTCCTAGCGAAGAGATGATGACCGGGTGCTTCCCGACTTCCTTTAACGCTTTCATCCCTGCAAGGTTCAATGCATTTGTCAGATCAGCCTCGAAATAATAGAGTAGATTTTCAATTTCATTTACATCAAGGGAACGGGCTATCTCTTTGGACTTCTCCAGCTCCAATCGCGAGATGTACACCGCAGTGACACTGCTTCCAAGAAGGAGGAAGACTCCAATGATGGAGAAAGGAATACGGGCATGCTGCTCAGAAAAAAATTTTCGTCGGATTATTCTCTCACCACCCAAATGGTCAACATCACTTCAGCTTTATTCAGAGAGATACAGTCGAACAACAAATCGATGAGCATTTCTGAAAAATCCATGATCGAATCGATGACATCAAAAAGAGTACTGACAAACGCCTCAAGTAAGGAATCGATATATCCTTGGATGAGGAGAATAATTCGCTCTTTGATTGCTGATTCACAGGCGTCAAACGCATCATTCAACGAATCAAACGATCCATTCAACATATCACCAAGGGTTGCATTCAGTTGCATGAGAATCGCTTGTGATAGCGGATTCATCGCACTTGAATTCAGACCGCTAAAGAGGCGATCGATTGATCGAATCGAGGCCCCAAATGATTCGTTCAACGCTTTATCAAGGAACTGACCAGTCATGTTTTTTAATTTCTCAAAACCATAGAGCAGAGTGGTATGGACAATCCCGGGGAACACGGTCACGTTTGACTCATTGGTGATTCCATCGATGAGAAAACTATAGATCAAGTCACTGAGATTCTCCTTTGTCGCTTTGGCCGCATTCTCCCGTATGTCGTACGGCGGCTGTTTGTTGGTATAATTCTCAAGAACAATCGTGATGTTCGCAATCGCTGGGATCGATGACCTGCCCAGTCCAACATCATGGTCGAAGAGTTGATGTTTCAACCAATGTTTCGTGAAGATTATCGTATGGTTACCGACAGAGAATACCGGCGTATACGGCATCATGAAAAAGCTTTGCGCAACATAACAATCCTTTGCTGGTGGATGTTCACCAATGCTAAACTCACCCCCAAAGGGCACTCCTCTGACCGGGTGCCACCAGGCAGAAAGATTATACCGATATTTTTCACCAAGCAGAGAGGAGAAAAATCGGTCGGTTTCATTGCTCAACTGTCGCTCAAAATCACCAACGAATAAGTTTATCTGATGAGTCCCAATGAAAGAGAAAGGCAATCTGAATTGACATCCAAGGTATTCAGCAAGTAGCGTCGCATACGTCTTATGGCGTTGCTCATGCGCAAGCAACCAATGGGTAACACTCCCATACAGACCATTCGAAGTGTTATCTATCCCGATATGCCCAGCGATTTCATCGATGAGATTCCCACCAAACCGATACTCGAAAGAATCCGCGCGTGTCACCAGAAAGGTATGCAAGGTTTCATCGACTATTTCCTCACGGTGTTTGTCCACTGAGCTTTCCAATGCGATATCTGTTCGTAACACCGGAAGAAGAATCACTCCTGTAAGAGACACCATGATGATAAAAAATACCGCGTCGTACATCATTGAAATACCAAACACATCATCAAGGAAACGTATCTGTTTCATCAAGATCCCTTCCAAATCACAATGGTCAATGTCCCAGGGATGGTTTGTGCTTCGTTCAGATAAACGCCTATCTCTTTTGACACCGCGGTACGAATGAGAGGATTTAATTCTAGAGTATTTGGATATTCCCAGAGTTGATCGTTCCAGTGAAGTTGTAAAAGAAAAGAGAGCCCTGCCTTCGTATACCGCTCAAAGAAATTTTTTAATAAACTGGTATCATTTTGCAGTAGATGTACATCGACAAGACCAGATTCCCTGATGAAAAAACAATCAGGGTTCGTCAGTTTTTGTAAGAGAACATCCGCGGTTTGATATGTTTGCAGACGATCGATACGGTCTGTGTATGCAAGGTAGGTTTGAGCTAAGAGGACGACGAAGAGTGCGAATCCTATCATCACTACCGATAGTGCGGGAAGGACCGTGAATTCCTCTGAGACAGCTTCCTCATTTTCCAAAAAATAACGCTTTCTTAATGTATATTTCATTTCTAATTCCCCCAGACTTTTTTGTTGAATATCCAATTTTAAATAGAATGTATCATATATAAAAATTATGTTTTTTTTATGATGGCATACGAAGACGAATTGTTGTAGAGTCACGATTGGGAAATTCTAAATGAGAAACCTCCGGTAGGGCACCGGAGGTTTCCTGTGCCTCTATGTCGTCAAATCGGATCATGTTTCACCGATTTTCTTTTGATAGAGGTAGTGTTCTAAAACCTTCGATGGGTTAAAAATTTTCTTCCCCTTTGTCGATGTTATTGATTATCTCCTTGGTTTTTATCTCAATTGTCGTTTTGTCAGGATAGGTTTATATATTATGAATGACAAAGAATAACATGCCTAGAGGCGGTTTGGCGGTATTTGGTGCTGTCCTGGCTGTCTTTAATGGAGCCGCGTGGTATTTGGTACCTCGTTGGGCTCTCCTCTGGGTGTTTTTCGATTTTGTTTTTACCATAGCGCTTAGGGGTTCAATACTAAAAAAAATATTTTTGTTCTTAACATTCGTTAAGTTTAAATATCTCCAAGCCCTACAATAACATAATTAGGGGGCATATAAAATTCCATACAAAAAATTCAGAAAGACTATCGTATTATCTTTGATAATAAGTAGTATGTTATTTTCTGTTGTACCATCGTCTATACTGGGACAACAAAATGCAGATGAGAATCAAACGCAATATCAAAAGACATTTACGCTTACGTTTTCAAAAAATGATTTTTCTTTCAACACTCAAAATGGATATGATACTGTTGATTTATCTGACGGAGGAGTAACTACTGAAATAGGAAAACCTTTGCTGCCTGTAAAAAACATAAAAATCGCCCTCCCAGCCGACATGAAAATTACCAATGTTCGGATCAACGAACTCAAACAACAAACCGTAGCTGGAACATTTATCATGTATCCTGCGCAACCATCACTGCAAAGTAACCAAACCGAAAATGAGGTGCAATTTGTCCAGCCAGATACCAAAACCTACCAATCAAATCAAATCTACCCCGCACAGTATATCCAAGCGAGCGGCCAAAATGATCTTGCTGGTCAAAGCATTGCTGAGGTAACCATCTACCCGCTTCACTATATCCCTATGCAAAAGAAACTCACGGCGATCTCCTCGATAACCTTCACCATCGAAGGAACGAACGGGTATCTCTGTGGTGATTATCTCTCAGAACATATATCGGAGAGTAGTAGAGACTTGTACCAACACATGATCCAAAATATGGTGATAAACCCAGAGGATGTCGTACTGCGAACATCTCAGAGTCCGCAATCCTCTAGTGTTGACCCAGGTAACTATGACTATGTCATCATCACCCAGGACAGCTGGGTGAGCGCATTCCAACCGCTCGCAGAATGGAAAACAAAAAAAGGCATCCCGGCAAATATCGTCACCACAACATGGATCTACAACAGTGGTGGATACAGCGGGTCCAATGTCGATAAAATCCGGGCGTTCGTCCTGGACGTCTACACGAATTGGGGTACCATCTACGTCCTTCTCGGAGGAGATGTCGATGTCGTCCCCTGTCATTATAGAACCTTTTCCCAGGTTGACCCAGATCCAGTCCCAAACGATGCGTACTACGCTGATTTTGATTCTGATTGGGTCTGTGAAGTCAATGTTGGTCGCGCATCAGTGACGGGCACAGGGAGTGGGACCGGTAAGATAGGTAATTTTATCAATAAAATACTCACCTATGAAAAAAACCCGTCGTTGACTGACTTTGCAAAGAAAGCCGGACTCTATGGTTTTGACCTTGATGGCAGCACTCCTGCGGAACAATGCAAGATCTATATCGATAACACGTTCATCCCCTCAAGTTGGACGATGACGAACGTGTACGACAGCCAAAGCGGAAACCATAAAACAAATGTGATCGCTTCTCTCAACGCAGGGCAGAATCTTATGAATCATGCTGATCACTCTGGCTCAGATTTCATGGGAACCGGGTATGTGAATCATGACATCGGTCTTTGGAATTCAGATATGGATGAGTTGACGAATGGGAATAAACAAGGGGTCTTCTATTCCATGGGGTGTGACCCTGCCGCGTATGACACATCGAATTGTATCGCGGAACATTTCGTCCAAAACAGCAACGGTGGTGGAGTTGCCTTTATCGGGAACTCGCGATACG
>DATMXJ010000013.1:0-6553 GCA_035561675.1 Thermoplasmatota archaeon | reverse complement strand
GGATAGGGGTACCATGTACTCCTAGGTATATATTGGATTTACATATTTTGTGCAACAAAGACCAAGGGCCCGATCTTAAATCCATAGAGATGCTTGATGAGACTCGGCTGGTTTTCTGGATATGCTGTAATTATTATATGGATAAGGCCAAATCCGAAGAAGTAAGGTTTACTTTGAATGGTCGCTGAACCACCTGCCTCTATGTTCTCTAGAGTCCCATTTGCAACAGGCTTCACGCGTAGTTGTAATAGGCCCCAGGAGATATTTATCATCCATTTCACATAGGTAGCATTGTATTCTCCGACATTATTGATGACTGCTTTTATCCCAATTGAAATCCGTGGTGCGGTGATATTTACTGCTGGTGGTTTGAGTAAGAATAGTGTTAGAGTTGTTCGGGAGACATTAATAACAGGCGGTGTAAACGTATTATCTTTTGCTGTCAAGGTCACGTTGAAGATCCCAATATCAGAATAAAAATGGGTCGGATTTTGGTTATACGAAGTGACGTTTGTACTGCCGTCGCCGAAATCCCAAAGAAATTGTGTGAAAATTGTTCCGTTGGTAGCATTCCCATGGAATCGGACGCCATTTGGAAAATATTCATATTGCATAGGCCACCACCAATTGTAAGGGCCGCCAGCATTGCATGAGAAGATACCTCCTGGGCCAGTAGCAATCACGTTGATATCGTCGATACTAAACTCCTGTTGATCTGCTGATGCGTTAGTGTCACTATAATATTGGAATGCAATCCGTACATCGTTTTCCCCTATGAAATCAGTTAAGTCAATGGGTTTTTTATCAAGATAATTTGACTCATACCATTTCCAGTCTGTAAAAGGATTTGGAGGTATTCCGACGTTCATGTCATCAAAACTCCAGATGTTCGTCCAGTTCGCTCCTCCATCCGTTGAGATACTGATATTGAGTTCGACATAGCGCTTGTATACCGTAGTATAATAACAGGTGTACCAATGGAAACTTAGTGCAATACTTGTGTAATTATGGGCATCACCAATGAAATTGAGGCTTGGGGTGATGAGCCATTCGTCTTGGAGAGTTTGGCTTCCGTCACGATGGATAGTGCCGCAGAATGGTCTGGTGTAGGGGACCGTAGAGTCGATATACCAGGTTTCGTCAGGGTTGGTTTGTTGTAGTTCCCAATTTCCCGAATCGCCTTCCGGAGGCATGTTTCCATCAGTAAAATTTTCATCCAAGAGGTTGAAATTGACTGATGAGGATATTTGAGAACCACTGGATTTAGATGAGGTTGTCTTAAGGGTACTGTTCTGTTTTGCCGTACCGATTGTCGTAATGGTTAATGCAGAGAAACTACAACCGATGAGAGCACAGACGATCACTAGCGTACTTATATTTCTTAAAATATTTTTTTTCCTTCCTCTTTCTTTCATAATGGGTACTCCTCCCTTTGATAATTCCTGTGGATGCAATATATTTTGTCTGTATATAAATCATTTTATAGGAATTTAATTGTAACTTTTGTTACAATAATTTACTTAGAGAACGTTCACAATCGAGAAGATAACTTGCAGCGAAGATGCAAAAAACTATTCATTTTTTTTTAAAAACAAACCATATAAAAAGGAACAGACTATTCTTGGGTACGAATGACTCCCGAGAAAGAAACTGATAAAAAAATGATCTTGCCGGTTTTCATCATGGGATGTTTCTTTGTCATCATCAATGGGTTCGCGCTATTGATAAAAAACCTCTTCCAGCCAACGTTTGAGGATGCAAGCAACCCGGTCAATATCCTCTATATCTTTGCGATCATCATCGTCATGACGGTCATCATTCTGATCATCGCACGATATTGGAAGAAACAGGTGATCCAGGCCATCATTTTATTTGCGATCGGGTACACCGCTTTTTTTATTTTTGTTCCCCTGTTCGGGTTCTTACCTGAGATGCTTTCCATTGCTGTTTCTCTTATTATCGCGGTTGCTCTTGTTGTCGCACTCTACAAATATCCTGAATGGTACGTTATCGACCTGTGCGGGGTGATCGTCGGAGCAGGCGCTATCGCTATCTTTGGTATTTCCCTCAGCATCTTTCTTGTCATCATCCTGCTTGTCGTCTTGGCGGTGTACGATGCGATATCGGTCTATCAGACAAAACACATGATCGATCTTGCTGATACGGTGATGGACCTCAAATTACCTGTGTTACTGGTGGTCCCGAAAATACGACGCTATTCGTTAATCAATGAGACAAAGAGCTTAAAGGAAAAACTCAAAGAACATGAGGAGCGGGACGCCTTCTTCATGGGGCTCGGAGACATCGTCATGCCAGGAATCCTGGTGGTTGCCGCATATCAGAACATACCGAATGGATTGCCAGTCGCCCTCTCAGTACTCATTGGAACATTGATTGGTTTCCTGGTGCTCATGACATTTGTGATAAAAGGAAAACCTCAGGCAGGGCTGCCATTGCTCTGCAGCGGGGCGATCCTTGGATACTTCATCTCCAGTTACGTCTTTTTTGGAGCCTTTCCAGGTTTTGGTTTTTAATAATCGGTCTGGAAATGATTTTGCTCACACCAAATCTTCCTGCCTAGATGGTTTAACGGTTTGTTACACACAGGGCAGGTGATCTTCTCAAGGAAATGCTCAAGCCACATGTCTCGCACTTGCAAGACGTCTTCCTTTTCGATGCGTTGCAGTATTTTTTTTTCCTCAGAGGTTTTCACTAGTTTCGTCAGATGTGAAAAATTAATGGTGTCATCTTTTTTGATTTGCATGTAATCCACCGGACTGACGCCTTTTGTCTGCGTCTGTTTCTCCGCTCTGTTCCTCAGCAGGATCGCAGCAAGGACAACCCCGCTAGCCAGTCCTCCAAAGTGCGCGAAATGAGCGGTGCTGTCCTGCACAGAGAACATCACGATAACGGTCTCAAAGACAGCAAAAATGATAGTAGCGTAGATGACTTTGATACGCATGATAAACATGATGCCGATGGGGACCGGCATGACGATCTCATCCCGGGGGTACGCGTAGGCAAACGCTCCAAGGATACCAAAAATCGCTCCCGAGGCACCAATAAGCGGAATCGTCGAACCGATGTTCAACAGGGAATGTGTCAACGCGCCACAGACGCCAGTGACCAGATAGATAAGAAGGAATTTCTTTGGTCCTACCCGTTGTTCAAAGGCGACACCCATGAAAAAGAACACGAACATGTTCCCAAGGATATGTAAAAAGTCGCTATGGACGAACATGGAGGTAAACAAGGTGTACACGTTCGGGAACGCCTCTAAAGAAAGATAGCTCGGTCGAAACCCTAGATCGTTGATGATTTCCGTTCGAAAGAACAAGCTGATCAGGAAAACAAAGAAACAAGCGATAATAATCGAGTAGGTGAGGGTAATCTTTTTGAGAAAAGCAATGACGAGTGTCCCAACCATGATGCCAATAGCAATAAGCGAAATCCAGGAGGGTTGAAGAAATGCTATGTCCATTTTCGTTTTCTCCAATCTCGTGCGATGAACACAAGAGTGATGCAAACCACTACGGCAATAAGCACGAGGTATTTATAGTCTGCCCACGAGAAAAATGATGTGTCTGTTTTGGAGGCTTCAAGGTTCCAATCGGAGAGGAACACGGTCGCATAATACGTTGCAACTTCTTCGCTGTTGACAAGGAGTCCTGCCTCACGGTTCTTTCTGACTGATTGTTCGTTCCAGTTGATACTTGAGATAAGGACAGTGGTGTTATCGATGATCATGCCTTTGTTGTGGATGGTGGAGAAAGGTGACCATTCGCTTGAGATGAATTTCACTCTGACCCCGTAGGTTTCCAAAAACTCCTTGGTTTCATCAAGCTTCGTAATTGTCTCTTCGTAATCTGTCTGATAATCGAGGATTACCTGGACGTCGACGCCTTCTAATGATTTGTTCACAAGATGTTCGACAAGCGGGCTTGTCGTCTCACCCCAGTCTCTGTAGATGTACAGTTGTTGGACATAGATGGTGGATGTCGCAGCATCTATCGCATCAAGGAGAACCTGCTCACTGGTATCTGGAGAAAACACCGGTGTGATTGTGCAAGGTCCAGTGATGGTCTTTGCATCGAACTGTGGAAGATACGAGCCGGTCGGAACCTCATAGTCCAGCGTAAAATCAGGGTAAAAAGTCAAGTTCATTGCTTCGATGGGACAGCTATCTGTATGCAGCGGGTCCCAATCATCCTGAAACACCTGCCAAAACCCAGTCGCCACTTCTTTGTTTCGAACGACGATCCCCCATTCTCTGTTCCCATAGGTCGGATTTTTTGGGACACCGGTTTTCGCCCAGTTGCAGCTTTCAACGATCACGGTTTCATTATCGATGAGAAGATATTTCGCATGGTCGAATTGATAACGGGCGTTCACATGGTTCTCGTCATCGCTGACAATGAAACGAATCAGGCCTCCATGGGCAGCGAGGTCGCCAAGGATGAATCCCTCCCGGTCGTCAATGCCTCCGATGGGGGAGCCTTCCATGAAGATTCTGACCGTGACATTCCGTTTGAGCGCGTCGAGGAGTTCTTGATAGAGGAACGGGTTGGTGAATTCATACATGTTCATATCGATTGAATACTGGGCATCGCGGAGTTCACGTGTTATGGTATCGTAACTGTTATCCGGTGAGACGAAGGTGGTGATCTCTCCGGTTGATGCTATGGTTTGAAGGGGTAAATCCGATTGTCCGATCTGGTAGATTCGATGGTGCATCCAATCCGATGCAGAATCCGTATCGACCACTGTTCCATTGATGCTGTTCCGCTTCAGGATGACTCCTTGTCCTGAGGGGGGAATCGAAGGTCCTTCCCATCCTGAGACGTACTCATCGGTTTCTCCGTAGATAATGAGATCGACAAGGCTTTGTGCTGCAGTGTATAACCCGACAAGGCCGCCGGTGTTACTGAAGGTGACGGTTCTAAAGGTGAGAAGCTGAGGGACAGCCAGTTGGGAGTCCACCCCGTATTCGAAATCAGGAAGCATGGCAGTTTCCCAGAAAAAAGCAGAAGCATTTTTTGAAATGAACCATGACGTCTGCGGCAGCATGAACGTATGTTCTGGGAAGAGTATTTTTGATTGATCATCAGGCTCTTTCCATGGTTTATCGGTGAGGTACCAACCGGAGACATCTATCGACTTGTTCATGGGATTGAAAAGTCTGATGTATTCAGCATTGATAGTTGGATGAGCATCGTAATACAGTTCGGTAATCAGAATCTGAGGAGGAACGTCTCCTGTGGTTTCTTCAGATTCTTCCTCTTCGGATGCAGTTACCTCTGGTTGTTCCTCTCGCATCGTTTGGATATTTTCACTCCCTGGTGAAGGAGAACTGCATTCAAAGAAATCAACAGAGGTGTCATCCGTATCGGTTCCTTGGTAACGAGCCAGTGTGTTTCCTTCTGAAACAAAAACAAACGGACTACCAGGGATATCATCGTAGTCCTCACCCCATTCGATCGCATCGACGAGATCGCCATCCGAGTCAGAGAGGATGATTTTTTCTTGTTTGTTGTTCAACCCGTACCCACACAGGGTGCTATCATCGACAGATAATCTCACTGCATTATCAAGGATGATATAGGTCTCATAGATGGTTGTCTCTTTATCGGTGAGTATCGCATAACATCCTGGAGGAATGCTGGTGGACCCATCACCATTCACAGTATCAGCTAAAATGATATCTGTTTCTTTTTCATCAGCAATCATCCATCCTTCGACATCAAGAGCTTCTGTGGTTGGATTGTACAGTTCGATCCATTCGTTCGTATTTTCATCTTCGATCGGATGGAACATTACTTCATTGATCAGGAGCGTCTCTCCAGATGCTGACTTCACCGGTTCAGGTATTACTGGTAATACAAGACCTGAGAAGACACAATAAAAAATTACCATATCCACAAAGGTTTTTTTTCGAATCATACAAATTTCTCCCAGACTATTTTTTTGTTAGAGGGCGGGGAGGGATTTGAACCCTCGTAGGCGGATCTGCAGTCCGCCACATAGCCACTTTGTTACCCGCCCATTCTCCTGTTGATGGTAAACGTGTTATATGGCCGTGGACGTTGTTATATGGCCTAGGTGTAACCCGAATATTCAGTGGACTGTTTTAACACTTTTGGTTATTTATAACCTTACAATTCCTTTCAAAAAGACCGATTTTTATTGATGGACTTCGAATGCTCATTATGACAAGGTTAATTTATTACCTAAACCACGGCTATTCCGGTATAGCTAATCTAAATGGGAAAGAATATATAATTTCTTGAAATTCAAGAATGACGTGATCTATATTCTTGAAGCCAGATGCATTGATGGTGCAGTATTGGTTGCCGATACTAAAGTAACGATTGGTGAATGTAATCTTTTTCTTAATTTATTTCCTAAGCTCTATGTTTAACTCTCGCTTTCGTAGTATCATTTATTAAAATTTTTAACCGTTCTATCTCTCTTGATACATCTAGAAATAAATCTAGAAATTCCTTATACAGCTTATCTAAATTAACAATCTCTTTTGACATAAACCCTTTTAATG
>DATMXJ010000012.1:0-32794 GCA_035561675.1 Thermoplasmatota archaeon | reverse complement strand
CCTATATTCAATCCCGATGCTGCTCTTCATCGGGTTCGGATGCCTTGGTGTTGAATACCTGAAACATGTGAAGAACCACTGGTTCTTCCAAGCCTGGTTATGCGCTATCCTTTCATCATTCATCTATTCACTGGTAACGGTAAATACGACATTGTTCCCAGATCGTCATGTCGAATATCTTACGGTCCCTGCGTGTTTGTTCGCTGCCGTCGGTGTCTTGTACTTCTTCAGATCCAGGGAGCATAAAGTGTCGCTGATTCTCAAAAAACAGCTCTCATACCCCACGATTCAGGCGCTGTTTGTCCTGGTCGTCTGCGGCCTGGTGTTTTCAAACGCCGTAGCGGTCTACCCCGTGTACACGTCACTAGAGTGGATGGATGAAAGCATCCCGAATGAGACTGCCAATGCTATCCAATGGATCCACGACAACCTTGATAGGAATGATTCCCTGGTTGCCACCGACCTACGGCTATCCAAAATGATATGGGCAGAAGGCATCGACGCGACCTTCGAAGGTACTAATGATACCTGGACGTGTGATACCTGGGTAGGCTGCATCACTGATTTCGATGGGGAGAGCCACCGTGTGGTGACGCATGTGCTCATCGATGATGTGATGCGCGATATCTCGGTCAACGTCCGTGTCCTGCAGAGCGTGTATATGACCAACGAGTCGTTTCTGAAGTTTTCACAGGAACCGTTTGAGCTCGTCTACCGGAACGCCACGGTCAACCAGGATAACGAAGAAATTCATTGGGCTGAAGTCTACAGCGTCAACTGGACGTTTATCGAACAACATCTCATGGTGAAAAAAACAGACCCTTAACTCTCCCTTGGGAGATTGAGGACTTTTTCATAGACCTGTTCGTACTGGGTTCCAACGATATCCATGGAGTGCTGTTCACTCAGTTTCAGACTGTTTTTTTTCATGGTGTCCCTCAGTTGCTTATCGGAAAGGATAGTAATGATGTTTTTGGCAAGTTGATTGCTGTCTTGTGGTTCAAAAACCAACCCGTTCTGTGCACTCGCAAGCTCAGGCACCGCTCCTTTATTGACCACAACTGGTGGTACACCGGTAGCAATCGCCTCGAGTGTGACGATGCTTTGGAGTTCTGATTCCGCTGGCATGACAAAGACGTCAGCAAGCGTAAAAATGTTCGGGTAATCAGCCCAATCCAGGAAATCGATAAACGTGGTGTGCCCATCCACACCTAACTGTTGCGTCAATTTCATCATGTCTGGTTTCAGACCTCCTGACCCGCAGAAAAGAAAATGTGCATCGACGTTTTTGAGAACAAAAGGGATCGCTTTTACAAGCACGTCAACGTTTTTCTCCTGGTTGATTCTCCCTGTATAAAGGATGAGTGGCTTTTCAGGGAGATTAAATCTTTTTCGCAGATATTCACCCTTGTTGGTTGGTTTGAACATCTCTGTATCGACACCATTGGAGATCGGACTAACCGGTGTCTTCAATCCTTTCTCCTGGTACATGACCGCACCAGTCTGCGTCGGAACCGTCGCCCAGTCAACACGATTGTAGAAATAGATGAGATAGGACCAGATGTATTTCACCAGGGTAGGATACCAAGAAGAAGAAAAGAAGGGGGCAAGAACATTTTCCGGTAGGATATGGATCGAGCCGACCAACGGGATATGTTTCTTTTTTGCCAAGATCATAGCACAGATGCTTATCGGATATGGGGAGCAGACGTTGATGACATCTGGTTTGAATCCCTCAATGATTTTTTTCACATACAGAAATGGAAAGGGGGCGAAATGGTACTTATTGTTCATATAAAATGGGAGAATGAACGCGCGTGGTCTGTAGATTGTCGATCCGTTCTCGTTCTCCACAATGTTTTTAAAGGAGAAAGCCGGGGCGATCACCCGGACATCATGGCCTTTCTTGATGAGTTCATGGACGATACGGTGCTGTGCGATCGCGCCACCATCAATAATCGGATAGTATGATTCCGTGGTGAAGAGTATCTTCATAAGAGTCGGGTCCTGTTGTTGTTAACCAGCGATGACTACATAAGAGTTATCAAAAAAAATAATAGGATGATCATTTGAGGATGTACGGACTAATGGAGGAATACAGAGAGCGGGGTGATGCGAACACGTCAGTGGCGAAATACTGGTACCATCCACAGCTGCGGTCACATTGATCCATCGCAGTCCTTGCTTGTTTCGCCTCTGGAGTACGTAGGAACTCCATAAAAGAGCCTTCCGTGAAATTGTAAAGGTGTTTTCCCACGGTCCGACACGGATAGAACAGACCGCCATCCGAGTCGATGATCACTGAGGAGGTGGAGCAACCATGTGGTCTGTTGATGTTATCTAAAAAACCTTTCGGTGTGGTGATCGTATTTGGGTATTTCTGTTTCAAGCGGAGTATTTCTCCTTGGAACTGTTTCGGATCAGGATAGAAATCATCAGTCCCATCCAGATGACAAGCTGGCATCACGACCGTACGGGCGTTCACCTCATACACCCGTTTGACTTTCTCTTCAAGTGCCGGGAGGGTTTCTCTGGTGACGACGATTTGGATGCAGATCTCCGGACCATAGCTTTGGAACTCCTCCAGACGGTCAAAGAACGCAAGGTTTCCATGCCCCTCATCGATGCTGATATGCAGATAATCGATGTGTTTCCCGTACTCTTTCATCGGTCGTTTGTCAAGAAGATGACCGTTAGTGGTAAAAAACAAGTAGAATGGTTTCTGATGGGCATACTGCAGGATTTCCCCAAGATCCTTTCGTACGAGCGGGTCCCCACCCTCAAGACTCAGGACGATGATGCTTGAGTTTGCGATATTATCGATAACCTTGAACACGTCTTCTTTTGAAAGGTCCGATGTCTTTTCCCGCCACACGTTGCAGAAGTCACATTTCAGGCTGCAGACATGGGTGACCTTAAAAGAGGCATAAAAAGGGTAGATACATTCTTTTGCGAGATAGTTCGTCGCTGCGTACCGCATGGTTTGAAGGTATTTTTTTACCGGTAATTTTTTCATAATGCTTCAATAGTACGAGGCGTAATTGGTGGGAGGACATAAGGTTTTTTATTTTCCTACTCTCGAATCTACCACAAGAGACTTATAGCGTCAATAAAATAACCCTCTTTATTGACAGACGAGAAAAAGAAATGGAACAAAACAAAAATCTCTATTTTCGTAAGTATCGCCCTGAGTCTTTCAATCATTGTGTTTATCTTGTATTTTACCATCGATGCACAAACAATCCAATATCTATCGCAGGTGTCGTTTCGCGGCGAATTCTTTTTATTCTTCAGCATCGCAATCGCATTGAATGTGTTGTACTGGTTTATCTGGGGAGCACGATTAAAGGTTCTCAGCAAAGCAATTGATTCGAAGGTCCATATCAGTCTGTGGGAAGCAACAAAGATTGTGATTGCAAACCAGTTTCTCGCAGGGATTACTCCCTCGGTCGCTGGGGGGGAGCCTGTGCGCATTTATTTGTTGAATAAGGATGGATTAACTACTGGCGGGGCTACAGCTGCTGTTCTGGGAGAACGACTCATTGATGCGATTTTTATTTTAGTGATTGTCCCGTTTGGTTTTTTTGTTTTTAAAGAAAGGATTGATGTCAAGCTGATCAGTTATGGATTGATTATCGGTATCATCATATTTATGTCAGGTATCATTTTATTTGCGTTAGCATTGAAATACCCGGAAAAAACCAAGGCGTTGTTACTTCGATTCAGCAATCGTCTGAGTCGGTTCTCGAAAAAACCAGAGCGAAGTAAAAAGGTGGTACATCGAATTGAACATGAGATTGATAACTTTCATACCAGCATGGTGCTCTTTTTAACTAAAGGGAGAAAATCGTTTCTTACTGCCGGGGGGTTAACAGTCCTAATGTGGTCCACTGGTTTTATGATCCCATCGATGATCCTTCTCGCATTGGGTCTGCCCCCGTTTTTTATCGAGTCGTATGCCGCACAGGCCTTGTTGTTGATCATTGTAATGCTTCCGACGACACCAGGAAGCTCAGGGGTCACCGAACTGGGGATGGCTGCGTTATACGGTGTTCTGCTCGGTGCGACACATCAGTATCTTCTCGGGGTGTTTGTGTTATTATTCCGATTCATCTCGTATCATATGAACGTCATATGTGGGGCGGTCTTTCAGTACCGGATTTTTAAATCGATCACCTCGTTTTCATTGGAAACCATCGAGAAAAAAGAAGGGTAATCCTCCAGGAAAGACCAGGGCGTCAGGTTTAAAAATGAGAAGGATATACGGTTTTCCCTATGAAAAAAGCTGATCGATGCATTTCATGCGGAAAAGGCTTGCTTGAACAAGGCTCGACAACATTCCAATGCCCAACCTGCGACACCATGATTGGACGTTGTGCAAACTGCCGAGAACAAAGCGTTGACTATCTCTGCCCGAAATGTGGATTCAGAGGACCATAGGAGGATAACCCGATGGGGGAAGTCATAGCACTTATTCGTCTCATGCCAGATGGAGTCATTTCCGACAAGGATATGGATTTAATCACCGAAGAAGTAAAAAAAGTCGTCCAAAAACCAGCTCGACTCGGCCGCGTCGAAGTCAAACAAATCGCGTTTGGTCTTCGAGGTCTTGATGTGACAATCGCAGTCCCTGATGTCGAGGGCGGTCTTGATCCTATTGTCGAAAAGTTCGGGAAGATAAAAAAAGTCGAAAACGTCGAAGTCGTTGACGTCGGCAGAATCTAAGCAGCGTTCTCGACCGTTGTTTTCAGAAACTCGGTATACGTCTCCATGAACTGCCGTCCTATTTCTGTGGGATAATAGATTGGGTACGCGGAGTTCGTGGTGTCTCCTTCGATGAGCTCAGCCTCATAGAGCTTATTGATATGCCATTTCACCACATGATGGTTGATGGCAAGTGCATGGGCGATCTCGAGGAGGTGCTTGCCTGGATGCTCTGAAAGGTACGCCATGATGTCTCGAGCGTTTTTATTCCGCATGATTGACTCTGAAATCGCGCGCTGTTTTGCCTCGATTCCTCCTTCAACAAGGTAATAAACCTTTTTTCCACCAATAGCTCTACTTCTGATGAGATTGGTCTGCTCAAGTTTCCGTAGATGCCAGGCGGCATTGCTCGGCTTGAGATCAAGCTCTCTGGCGATCTCACGAAGATGACTTCCTGGGTACTCATCGATGTACGAATAGAGGTTTTTTCGAATCTCAGTGTCAAGGACGTTCTCAGGGGTGACGTATTTGACACCGCCCATGAGGAAGAAAAACGCAAGCAGTAAGGCGATGACCGTGATGATTACCGCGATCGTGGTCATATCGATGTCTGGTTGGAGTTCGGGGGCAGCGCGACATACGACCGTTGACCCAAGGAAAAAACATGCTAGCATAATTACTACTATACTCATGAAACGCATCGATTCCCATCCTTTTTTTATCTGCATCCCTGCAGGGAGAAGAAATCACATTGATGTTTAAATACCTTCCTTCAAAGTGAGAATTACT
The DNA here is from genome assembly GCA_035561675.1 of Thermoplasmatota archaeon. Taxonomy (GTDB): domain Archaea; phylum Thermoplasmatota; class E2; order DHVEG-1; family DHVEG-1; genus SM1-50. The sequence goes on along the minus strand of DATMXJ010000012.1, from coordinate 27,301 downwards.
ACGATTATACTGAGGTTGAGAAAGAGATTTCGGGAACTCGTTAATACAAAAGAGAAAAATTATTTATGAGCGAAAAAACCCACACATCCTGTCTTCTGCTTTTCTAGCCGGACAAAACCGACACGCTCAAATTGCACGATCTCACCAGCAGGCACATCAGCGACCGCTTTCTCGGCACATCCTTGAAGCTCATGGAGACTATCCGGGTTGAAGATATCCCCTTTGAAGATCAGCCCAGGGACAAATACCTTCAATGGGATACATTCATCGGTGGTCCATTGAATCTTCGCAGTCTCAGGAATGAGTTCTTCTCCCCCATAGTCACCATGAAGCGTCTCACCGATTTTTGTGATTTTAACGTTATATAATCCCTTCAGTCGAAACACATCGCCTATCTTCATCACCTGGACATCTTGTCGTGGGATAAAAAAAGTCGAAGCGGTATGGATAGTCCGATCACCCATGGTCGCATCAGGATGCAAAGAGAGTTTTACCTTTTTTTTCGGAGCCTCATTCACGACAAGTTGTACGGGGTCAGGGACGAAGTAATAACGCTTCACCCGGGAGTCAAGATACTTCCGGTTCACCGATTCGACCAAACTGAAATCGACGACCGACTCGACCTTTGAAAAACCCTGCTGGAGCACAAATTGCTTAATCGCCTCGGGAACAATCCCCCGACGCTTCAACCCCCGCAACGTCGGTAACCTGACGTCATCAAACCCGGAGACCAGTCCCTGTTCGATGAGGGGTTTTATCTTTCTTTTGGAAACCGGCATCCCGTCGATCGATAACCGGGAGAACTCCATCAGATGGGGCGCCCGCAGGTTCAACAGGCTTAGAATTCGGAAATACACCTGGTCTCGTAACTCGTACTCCTTGGTTCGGAAGGGATGGGTCACTCCGCTGATGCTATCCTCCACAGCGCCAGCGAAATCATAGGTTGGCCAGACATGGTATGTATCGCCAGTCAATGGGTGTTCTGTGTTGATAACTCGGAACAAGGTTGGGTCCCGCATTGCGGTGTTCTCGCTGTCCATCTCCCCATGCAATCGAAGAATCAAATTTGTCTCACGGGATGCAAGCATCTGCTTCCACAGATCCAGGCCAACAGGTCCGGCGAGCTTTTCTCGGCACGTGCAAGCCTTTGCATGGTACCTGCCTTCTCTGATCACCTCAGGGGTGCATTTGCAGATGTATGCATCCCTTTGACTGATGAGCTGTTCAGCAAGTTTGTAATGCGTCTGAAGATGATCAGACGTATGGTATTCGACATCCCATTGTATCCCCAACCAGTGTAGGTCTTCTTTTTGCGCGTCATAAAATTCGAGGAGTGCGTTCTCTGGATTGGTGTCATCAAATCGTAAAATGAACTTCCCATCGTAGAGTCGGGCGTATTCAGAGTCTATGATGGCTGCCTTCGCATGACCGATATGCAGATACCCGTTTGGCTCTGGTGGAAAACGAGTCACGACCTTTCCTTTTTCAGCAAATGGTAACGGGGGCAGAGAGAAATCTCTTTCTTTCTTTTCTTTTTGTAACAACTCAGGTGCAAGCGTGGTGAGCTCAGCGAGCTGATCAGCAGCGGACATGGTATTGACTTGTGCCACCACTTGAGAGACGATTGGTATAATCTCTGCGGGGGTCACACCGTCTTTTTTTAATGCAGCGATGACCTTCCCCACGACAGCTTTTTCGTTCGCCTTGCTGTTGAATGACACCGCATTCTGTAACGCGAACTTGCGCGCCTCACGCTGTATCCTCTGAGCAGACATAGTCACTTTTCTCGCTGGATGGTATACTCGATCAGTTGATAGAGGAGTTCTTTGGCATCAGATGATTTTACGGGTTTTATCGCATCTTTTGCCTGGTTGACCATCTGTAAGGCACGGCGTTGTGCGTACTCGATAGACCCGAGTTCTTTGAAAAGGTCGTAGACGAGTGTGACATCATGTTCCGATGCCGCATGGTTTCCGAACACATCCTCAAGAAGTTTCTTGTGTTTCCCGGTCGCATGCATAAGACTATGAACCGCGATGAGCGTCTTTTTTCCGTTTCTGATATCGTTGCCTATGTCTTTTCCCAGTGTTGTTGCCGTGCTGCTCATGTCAAGGTAATCATCCCAAATCTGAAACGCTAAACCCAGCGTCATCCCATAGGTCTTTAAGGCAGCGATTTCTGATGGGTTCCCACCACCAATCAACCCACCACCTTTCCCGGCCAACTCAAATAACGCGCCGGTTTTCTTTCCAATCATATTCAGATATTCCTGCTCTGTGACTGTTTTGCGTCTTTCAAACTCCATATCCATTTGTTGTCCTTCACAGATCGCTATGATACCGTCAATGAAATCCTGCTGCAGGAGTTTATAGGTCGAAAAATCAACAGATGTATTAAGGAGTGCCTCAAAAGCCTTCGCGAATAGCAAATCCCCCGCCAGGATTGCAGCGGGTTCTCCGAACTTGACGTGCACCGCAGGAAGGTTGCGCCGTAGCAAGGAATGATCCATGATATCGTCATGGACTAATGTAAAATTATGTATCAATTCTAGTCCAGTGGCAAGTGGGAGTGCTTTCAGTATGTCCCCTGAAACACTTTCGCAGGAGGTCATGGTGAGGAATGGTCTGATCCGTTTCCCACCAGCAGCGGGGAGATGTTGGGACGCCTCGTATAGCTTCGTTGGTTTTTTTATCTGCAGGTACTGTTGCCAATAGGTGTTAAATATCGCCGCTCGTTTTACAAGTTCAGTCTGTAGATCCATATCTTACTTCCACCGTTGATAGCTTTTCGACTGTATCGACACCGACAAGGAACATCGCGATGCGGAGTTCTCGAGTGATGACATCAAGCTCCTGCTCAAGGGATTTTTTATCCTTCAATGCTGGTTTGAGGAGGGCGTGTGCCATGCCTGCTGCGCTTGCGCCAAGAACCAGGGCTTTTGCGATATCCAGTCCATGGCGGATTCCACCGGTCGCAATGATGGGCAGCTCCCAGCTGGTTGCTTTTCCCACCTCAAGGACACATGTTGGCGTCGGGATACCCCAGTCCCAGAATGTTTGCCCTGCACGCATGTCATGGGTGTCGCCTTTCATCTTTGCGCGGTAATATTCCACTGCAGAGAACGACGTGCCGCCAGCGCCTCCGACGTCAATGCCACGGATCTTCGTCTTTTTCAGCTGGTGCGCGATTTTGCCTGAGATACCAGCGCCACTTTCCTTGATGATGATCGGGAGGCTAAACTCTCGGGACAGCATATCTATGGTCGCGAGGCATCCTTTCGCCTGTGCTTCGCCTTCCGGCTGTATCGCCTCTTGTAAGAAATTCAGACAGACGGCGAGCACGTCTGCATCGATCATCTCGACGATCTTTCCTGCGTTCTCAAGCATCTGTTGTCTATCCCAGAGGACCATCTGGGATGCGCCGATGTTTGCGATCTTCAATGGGATGTCATATTCCTTGATGATGCTGTAGGTTTCCGCAAGTTTCTGGTTCTCAAGGGCAGCACGTTGGGAGCCGACCCCCATGCCTATCTGGAAGGTGGATGCGGCTGCTGCGAGATGTTCGTTGATCTTCTTTCCTTCGGGATACCCACCGGTCATGCCTGAGATGATGAGTGGGGCTCTGAGTTTCTTCTCAAACAGCTGGGTCGAAAGATCGATATCGTTTTCATTGATCTCCGGGAGTGCGTTGTGCATCAGATGGACGTCGTCCCAGTAATTATAATGAGCAGACACGCTTTCTTTTAATGATATCTGCACATGTTCGCGTTTCCGTTCCTCCGTTTGATTCATATTTTATCTCCGTATATGATGGTGGATCGTACCTTCTTCCCCTTTAAGGTATCATATAATCGGTTATGTATATTCCCATTCAATACGATAGTGTCCACCCCTGTTTTTGCTATCTGTTTGATGGTGTGTATTTTTCCTTTCATTCCTTTGGTCACATCTGCATGTGCATCTAACGATGTGGTGAGTTTTTCCAGCTCTTTTACCGTGGTGTTATCAAAGAAGATCGCGTTTGGGTTGGTCTTTGGATTGGCTGAGTATAATCCGTCTTCGTCAATGACGAAAATCACTTTTTCTGGTTTAAACTCTGCTGCGAGCAGTTGGATGAGTAGGTCCCCCGAACAGATGGAAAAGCCAAGTTGGTTATCAAGGGCGACATCACCAAAACTGACGGGCATGAACCCTAAGGCAAGGTATTTTTTGAATATGTTGTAATCGACCCGTGCGAGGTTATGATCTGATAGGGAGAGGATTGCATGTGGTGGGATGGATACTGCAGGGATATCATGCTTATGCAACGATGCGAGAACCAGATTGTTTAACCGTTGGACCATCGCTTGCGTGAGAGCGAATCCTTCAACCTGTTTTTTTTGTCTGAACCCGTCATTTAACTTATATTGTTTCGCAAGGATATGACCGAACGATCCTGCACCATGGACTAAGATGACCTGTTTGTTCGCATGTTTTATTTCAGCAGCAAGCTGGTCCATGATGCCTTGTTTGAAGCAGCATTCCTTTGCTTTATTGGTAATAACACTCCCGCCGAGTTTGATGATAAACATACGCTACCCGCATAATACTGGCTATAAAAAAGGATTTTGATAGATTACTGATGGCCAGAACATCACAGTAGATGAGTTATTCTTTTCTTCTTGAGAACGGTGGCTTGTCCTTATTCTGCTCTTGGATGAGCCACAGGGAGATCGGCATCGCTGAAGCAGATGAACGCATGGTGCTTTGGGACCATCCTAGTATCTCCTGTTCTGGTGTGTTCGTGCGGCAGTCCTCACAGATGAAAAATTTATCATCAAAGACCAAACCACTTTGATGCTCCTGGAGATGGAATTTTTGCTTACACATCTCACACATTTTTTCTGAAATATGTACTCCTCCTAAACCACTTCCATTTTCCGGTTGTGATCACATTTCTTTATGAGTTTTATATATAAAACCCTTTTGGATGAAAAAGAAAAAAAGGAGAGAGGGATGGGATGCAGATGCAAAGGGAAAGTGGCAGAAATGCCAGCATTCCTGGCTGGCATGTCCTCCGTAACTCAAAGTCAATTAATCATGGAATGGTCGTTCATGGTTATAAATCTCGAGTAGGGGTGAGTGAAAGTATTCATCCAAATTGTATCAAAAAGAAACCTGCGAGAAAGCGAATGAATTTATTAATCAAGTATCGATGACAGATGATATCCTAGGAAGAAAACACCCATGTCGACAACTCTACGAACGACCCTTCAAGAACTCACCCCAGCGATGATTGAAACATTACGGGCAGTTTTTTGGCAGAACGTCTTTGCGACCAAGGCGATCGAACATACCTTGAAGCTCCATCCAGAATGGGAGGAGAGCAAACGAGCAGTCTTTTCCGATACGATCTATGATCTCATCCGATGGTGGAGACCGCTGTGGTACATCATCGATACAGAGCCATCAGCTGATGAGAAAGAGCTCCAGAATCTCATCACCATCTACCTGTTCTCAAAAAAAGGAGATCTCTCCGCTCTTCAAAAGAAAAAAGACCTCGACGCAACGCAGCTCTTACAACGAATAAAAACCACAAAGATTTCAAGAGCCCTGCGAGAATCAGTCCCGGATTGGCTGGATGCTCAAGGGGAAAAAGAACTGGGCATGCGATGGGAACCAGTGCTTGTCTCGTTAAATAAAAAACCTGAGCTTGTCATCAGAGCAAACACCCTGAAAACATCGCCAAAGGAATTGCTGGTGATTCTCAGGAAAGAAGGAATCGCTGCTGAACCAATCGATGGGAACCCTGACGCGCTGTTCATTAAAGAGAAAATAAATGTTTTCAAACTTCACAGTTTCAACGCAGGGCTCTTTGAGGTCCAGGACCCTGCTTCGCAGATGGTCAGCCGGATCCTTGACCCACAACCAGGGATGCGCATCGTTGACGCCTGCGCGGGGGAAGGAAGCAAAACATTACATCTCGCAGCGTTACTGAAGAACAAAGGGAAGATCATCGCCATGGACACCCAGGAATGGAGACTACGGGAGCTACGAAAACGAGCGGCAAAGGCAGGGGTGGACACCATTGAGACACGACTCATCACCACCTCGAAAATCTATAAAAGGATAAAAGAAACCGTAGATCGACTGCTTCTCGATGTCCCCTGTTCCGGACTAGGGACGCTACAGAGAAATCCTGACATCAGATGGAAACTGACAGCAAAGGATCTCGAACGACTGAGAGACCTACAGCAAGACCTTCTCGAAAAATATTGTACACTACTCAAACCCCACGGCAACATGGTCTATTCCGTCTGCAGCATCCTACCTTCAGAAGGAGAAGAGCAGATCCAACGATTTCTCAAGAACCATAGTGAATTTCGCCTATTGGATGAAAAACGAACCTGGCCGGACACCGATCGAACCGATGGATTCTACATCGCTCTTCTCCAACGTACCTCATAGCATCGTATTCAAAACCATATAAAGGGAAAAAGAAATACCTAGTAATTCCTTAAGAAAAACAAAGGAGGTACTCTTTGATGAAACTACTCTGCTGGAACGTCAATGGCATCAGAGCGATAGACAAAAAAGGGTTTTTCACCTGGTTTCTGAAAGAATCACCAGACATCATGTGTCTCCAGGAGATAAAAGCAACACCGGAGCAGCTCCCACCCCATCTCAGAAACGTCCCAGGGTATTATACATTCTGGAACCCAGCAGAAAAAAAAGGCTACAGCGGTGTCGCAACATTTTCAAAACAAAAACCATTATCAGTCAAAAACGGTTTCGGCAGAGAAGAGTTCGACACCGAAGGACGCATCCTTATCACCACGTTTCCTTCCTTTACCTTGTTCAATATCTATTTCCCAAACGGCAAGAAAAACAAAGAACGACTCCAATACAAACTAGATTTCTATGACGAGTTCCTCAGCTACGCAGATAACCTCAAAGCACAAAAACAAAACATCATCGTCTGCGGTGACCTCAACACCGCGCATAAAGAAATCGATCTTGCACGACCAAAGGAAAACGAGCACATCTCAGGGTTCTTACCAGTGGAGCGGGCGTGGATTGATACGTTCATCGACCATGGCTATACCGACACATTCCGACGATTCCATCCAGAGCCAAACCATTACTCCTGGTGGGACCTGAAAACCGCTGCACGGACACGCAACGTCGGCTGGAGAATCGACTATTTCTTCGTCAACAAGGAGTTTCTCCCAAAGATAAAAAACGCGTTCATCAGCCAAGAGGTCATGGGATCGGATCACTGCCCTGTTGGCATCGAAATCACCGTATGAAGAAGGAGAGAAAGCTATGAAGGAATCACTGGATTATATCTACAAGGAACAAAAAGAAGTATCCCTCTATGGTGGTATTGCTGCACTGCTGGGATGGGACCAGATGACCTACATGCCACCGAAAGGAAGTGAAGAACGAGCAGACCAGCTCTCGCTCATCTCACGATTGGCCCATGAACGAGTAACCTCAGAAACACTCTATACCCATTTGAAGAAACTCGATGACGTTGCAAACACGCTATCAAAAAAAGATCATTTGGTCGTCACCAAATTATATCGCGATGTCGAAAAAGCTCGAAAGCTCCCAGCAGAATTTGTCGAAAAAATGACAAAAACCACATCGATAGCATACGGCGTCTGGCAGGAGGCACGAGAAAAAAACAAGTTCTCTTTGTTTCAACCACATCTTGAAAAAATCGTCGAGCTCGAAAAACAATACTATGATTACGTCAAACTCCCAGGGCACCCGTACAACACCTTGCTGGATGATTACGAAGAAGGTATGACCGTTGATGTCCTACAAAAAGAATTCACGATTTTACGCCAACAACTTGTAGAACTCTTACAGACCATCACCTCAAGTGCCATGTATCAAAAACAAAAACCTGTAAAACTAATAATGGAAAGTAATTGTCAAAAAAAGCTCTGCAGCATCCTGCTGACCCACATGAACCTCCCGTTTGACCGGACACGTCTTGATGTGTCCACCCATCCTTTCACCACCTCGATGGGAGATGATGATGTGAGATTTACGACCAACTACGAACGTGAAGGTTTCCTATCGTCTTTTTTCTCAACAGCGCATGAGGCAGGTCATGCGCTCTACGAGCTCGGAATCCTGAAAGGTGAATACAAAGACACGGTCATCTCAGACGCCCCATCTCTAGGTATCCATGAATCACAATCCAGGTTCTGGGAAAATATGATAGCACGAAGCAAACCATTTTGGACTTATTTTTCACCGATATTCCAGAAGATTGCTCCAAATCAATGTAAAACCATGAATACCGTTACTTGGTATCAAGCAGTCAATCAAGTCAGACCAACCTTGATAAGAACAGAGGCTGACGAGTTGACATATTGTCTTCATGTGATCCTCCGTTTCGAACTGGAACTCGATCTCCTGGAGGATAAAATCACGGTGGCAGAGTTACCAGCATGCTGGAATCAGAAAGTCACCGAGTTCTTAGGTATCGCCCCAAAAAACGACCGGGAAGGTGTCCTGCAGGATATGCACTGGAGCGGGGGAGATTTCGGGTATTTCCCCACCTATGCGATTGGGACTATCTACGCATCACAGCTCTTCAGACAATTCCAAAAAGAACATCAGACCGTTCAAGAGGAAATCTCACGAGGTGATTTCACAACAATCTTACAATGGCTCTCCGAACATGTATATCAATATGGTTCGTTGATGACCGCTGATGAGATCATTCAGAAAACCTGCGGCGAAGGGTTAAATTCTAAAGTCTTCATTGGATATCTAAAAGAGAAATATTATCCACTCTACGGAGTATAAGGAGGTGTTGACGTTGGCAACCTTGGTATTGGTCAGACATGGGCAATCACAATGGAATTTAGAGAACAGATTCACCGGCTGGGTTGATGTCCCACTCTCACCAAAAGGAAGAGAGGAAGCCTCCTCTGCTGGAAAGAAACTCAAAGACATACGATTTGACACGATGTACGTCTCCCATCTCATGAGGGCGATCCAGACGCTGCATTATATTCTGCTTGAACTCTCAGATGAACGAATCCCGATCCTGTATCATGAAGAAGAACGAATCCATGCATGGGAGCATTATACTGGTACAAGGGACAAGGAGATTCCTATCTATCAATCCGTGGATTTAGCGGAACGATACTATGGTGATCTTCAGGGACTTAACAAGGCTGAGACCATGAAGAAATACGGAGAAGCCCAGGTCCATATCTGGCGACGCAGCTACGACATCAACCCACCCCACGGGGAAAGCCTCAAAGATACTTGTGAACGCACCCTTCCATATTATAAAAAAAATATTATACCGGAACTCCAAGCAGGTAAAAACGTGCTTATCGTCGCTCATGGCAACAGCCTCCGATCGATTACAAAGTACGTCGAAAACATCTCCGATGAGGAGATCCCAAAAATCGAGATCCCTACCGGGGTACCCATTGTATATACCTTTGATTCTCAGATGAAACAACAAAAAAAGATCCTCCTCCAATAGGATAAAACCTATATACATGGTTTTAATCACAGGTATCACATAAAATATCAGAAGAGGAAGGACATGACAGAGCAACGGTTCAAATGCCCGAACTGTGGGGAAATCGCCACCTTCTACGGCGACCCTGGAGAAACAAAAGTGGTGACCTGTGCAGCCTGCCATATGAAAGGACGGCTCACCATCCTCGGGGATAAACAAGACAATACCGTTGCCATTGAAGTGTCTCATCTGAAAAAAGTCTATGATGACCTAATCGCGGTCAATGACATCTCCTTTGCCGTCAAAAAAGGAGAGATTTTTGCATTCCTTGGACCGAACGGAGCAGGAAAGACAACCACCGTGGAAATGATAGAATCGATACGAACGCCGACAACCGGAGCCATCAAACTGCTTGGCGTCGATACAAAAACAGGGTTCAACCAAATCAAAGAACGCATCAGCATCTTACCTCAGGAGTTTCATTCCTTCGAACGATTCACCGTACGTGAGACACTCACGTATTTCTCAAAACTATATAAGAAACGAGCAAACATCGATGAGATTCTGGATGCAATGGATTTACGTTCCCATGAAAAAAAATTGTACAGAAACCTCTCAGGAGGACTGAAACAACGGGTCGGCGTCGCCTTATCACTAGTCAACGACCCCGAGATCGTCTTTCTTGATGAGCCGACAACAGGGTTAGACCCAAAGGCTCGCCGGGAAGTCTGGCAGGTGATCGCCAATCTACGGAACAAGGGGAAAACCGTGTTCCTCACCACTCATTACATGGAGGAAGCAGAACATCTAGCTGACCATATCGCAATCATCCATAAAGGAAAAATCATCGCAGAAGGAACATTGCAAGATCTCCTTAACAGATACGGTGAAAAAACGACCCTTTACATAAAAAACTGCCATTCAGACGAGGCGCGACAGCTGTTGGAAGAGAAAGGATTTGAAGTCCACTCAAGCGGAAACGGAAATCTTTCTATCAAAATTGACTATAAGGAAAAGGTCCTTGAGGTTCTCTCAGAGCTTCGTCATGAATGCATTGAGTACGATGGATTAGATATCCGTGGCTCTAACCTTGAAGAGGTGTTCCTCCAGCTGACCGGAGCACGACTCATCGAGGAGGTAGAAACATGAATCTAAAAATAGTCGGGATTGATTTTCTCTTTAGCATCCGCAGCTGGTTCCGCAGCAGAGGCACCGTGTTTTGGTCCCTGTTGTTCCCGGTTATGCTAATTCTTCTCTTTGGAGCGATCTTCTCAGGAATGGGCGAAAGCAAATACACGTTATACGTCCAGGATCTTGATAACACGGGCATGTCACAGAGTCTCGTTACCATCCTAAACAAAACAGGTGTCCTCACTATTAAAAACGTTACGACGAATGAGACGACCGCCGATTATGTCAAGGAGAACAACATCAAAAATCTCATCGTCATCCCACAAGGATACGAAACGAGCATCACCCGTTCGTTTGCTGATCCTTCGATAAAAGTCAATCTCACCTATTATTTTGATCCAACAGAACAGCAAACCAATCAGGTGTTACGTAGTGTGATTTCCAGTGTGTTGCAAGGGTTGAACATGCAGCTCTCCAATGGGAGAACCGTTGTTGGATTAGATGAACAAAGCACCGTTACAGAAAATTTCGGGTTCATTGATTTTTTTATCCCAGGGATGATCGGTTTTACCATTATGCAGCAGAGCATTTATGGGAGTATTGAACGGAACACGAAATTCAGAAAAGACGGTATCCTCCGAAAGCTGTTGACCACGCCGATCACCAGGTCAGAATGGATACTTGCCAAAATGCTATTCATGCTGTTTCTTGCGTTTATCTCAACTTCGGTTGCAATCGGCGTTGGAATCCTCGCGTTTGGAATCAAAGTGAACATCAACCTGCTTACCATCATTATCATTATTGCCACGAGTTTTCTGTTCTCAGGTATCGGGATGATCATCGGTCGGTTCGTCAAAGAAGAAGAAACAGCAGATATGGCTGCGGGGGCAATCAGTTTTCCCATGATGTTCCTGGCTGGCACTTTTTTTGCTGTGGATGCGATGCCTTCGATCATCCAGGTAATCGCTCATGCACTGCCATTGTATTATGTCAACGAAGGATTACGCAATGCCATGATTTATATGAATCAAACAGAAGCGCTCATCAATGGTGGCATCGTTGTTATCTTTGCTGCGATCTTCTTCATTGCAGGGGTCCTTTTGACAAAATGGAAGGAAGACTGATTAGACAGGGTAAGAAAAATCCGTGTTTTTAAAGAAAGAGAAATCAAGGTTTGCCCAGTCGTTGAAATCTCCTCGTCCATGAGAACCATCGGAGAAATCAAGGAACGAATAGGTGTAATGATAGTTCATCATACTCTTGTAAGGCAAGTACGCCCAGAATTCTTTGTAGAACGGGTTGACCGTATTACGATTATCAATCCCTACGAAAGTAGTGGCGATGAGACCACAGGTGTGTCCAACCTCATGCATCGACGCAGCCGTGGCAAGCCAGCCTTTGGTAGAATAAGAATATTTTTCGGCTAAGAGTTGCGTACTAATGATAAATGCGTTCAGGTGGTTCCATCCCATGATTGCAAATCCACCACTCTCGGAGTAATCGCAGATGATCCCATAATGGAAAATGTGCTGTCGAGGGTTATTCAAATCAGTATGAAGGAAAGAATTCCAATAGATGTCGATGATCTCAGCATAAGAGACATGTGTTTGTGATGGGAGCTCTTCTCCACCGCCAAGTTCTCCTGTGTCAACATGAAGGGTGATGTTCTGCCGGGCGAACGCTTCGATCATTTGTGTGATTTCTTCCTCCGGTGGTTTGTTGGTGCTGTTCCCCTGAATGCTTTTGGTCCAATCAAATTCAAGAAACAAATCTTTTGCAAACGGGTTTGAACCAAATTGATCCATGTAGCATTCTTCAATATTGTTCAGCGAGTCGTTGTCAGGGTCAAGATGCTGATGATCATCCCAAACGGTTGGGGAGTATCCCCATTTGACTTCCCACCAGTCTGGTGCTCCATCGGCATCCGTGTCAAGACCAGGAAAGAGAATCTGCTCTGGCCATGGATCGGCATAGGTCGGTTTCTGGAATGTTTTCTCCAGATCCCAGTCTGGTCCGATCTCGGGCATCGGAAACGTCAGCCACGGACGATAAGATATCTCACGGGGGTTCCAGGTTCCACGATCCGCTCTGACAAGACCGTTGTGCGCTGGTCCGGTTTTGGCCCCCCACCAGTTGTACCTGGCATCAATCGCTGATGATGTTGCATAGAGGCCAAAGTTCTCGTTTCCATAGATGTTGCTCCAAGAGATGGTAAAAGCACTTTCCTCAGCGAAAAGTCCATAGCGAAGACTTTTTGTAAAAATACAGTTCGTCAACAGAATACTGGATCCAGATTTTAGTAATTTGCAGGAGTAATGGGTGCTAAGAGAAAAATTACACGAGTCAATGTAACAGGCTGATGAATTGACGAGATTCACACCAACACCATTATGGACAATATATGAGTTGAGGATGTTGATGTACTGGCTATCGACGAAAAACATCCCTCCCTCATTATCGTCGTTGTCACGAGCTGCTGACTCTGAGATGTCGATGTGTGACGACCGTTCACAGAGGAATCCGATACCGTTGGTATCTGCATAGGAGTGTGCGATGGTGACGCAAGTGGAATTAAAGAGATAGACGCCTGCGCCGTTATGGTAGAAGGTACATTGGTCGATAGTGACAAATGCGGATGATGAAGAGACAATACCGAATCCGTTCGTATGGAATCGACTGTTGGTGATGGTGGTTTCGCTTTGTTTTTGAACAAATATGCCGGCGCGTGCCCTGTAGATGGTACATTCCGTTATGGTGGTGGTATTTGCAAGGACAGCAATTCCTGCATCTCCCTGATACCCGCCGGAGTTCCGTATCGTGAATCTTCTGAGATATACGTCCTCGCTAGCGACGGTTACAACAGAACCATTGTTGTATCCATCGATGATGGTGTTCTCTTGCTCTTGCCCCCTGATAGAAATGGTTTTATTGATTATGATGGTCTCAGAATATAGCCCATTAAAAACATAAATGGTATCACCGTCTGTTGCATGCCGGATGCCGTCGCTGATAGATTGATAGGGGTACTCGGAGGATCCATTCCATGGTCCTTGGGTGTTGCTGTCATCGACATATATTGTGTTTTTCGGCAGTGTCGAGGTGTCTTTTGTCCATTTTTGGGTAACGGCTGTCGATATCGATGATAAAAGAAGCAGAACAAGTAAAAATGTTGTAAGATACCTTCGTTTCATGGATATTCCCCTTTCGAAGACATGTACATCTCTCCTACATAAATGTATCTCTGTAAATATAATTGTTCCATGATTATATCAATGGACAACCGAGACCGTTACATGGGATGTAAAAAAAATATTCTCAGCACTTTATCAGGTATAAAGAGAGAATGAGGTATTAACCGGATAAGCTCTTCGTCCCGATCAATGTTTTTGAATCCATCACCCCTTGAATCGATCGAATCTTGTTAATCACGATACTTCCGATCGAGTCGATATCAGAGGCTTGAATTTTCACAAGGATATCGAATTCCCCAAAGAGCGGATGGACCTCGATGATTTCCGATATATGGGTGAGTTTCTCATATACCGTTTTTTCATGAAGCGGGCTTATACTTAACAACGCAAATCCGATTGCCATGAGATAGGAAATAGTCTCACTCCATCTTATAGTTTTCTTTTTCAATTTCGACTAAGAGAAATCTTTAAGAGACCACGGGATAATTAATCTCAATCAATTTCCCTGTCATGGGGGTAAAACATGGATGTGAAAGAAGCGATTCGAAATCGGCGAGCATACCGTTCGCTTGATCCTATTGAAATCACTGAGGATTTAATTAGGGACCTTGCATTACATGCACAACTCTCAGCATCATGTAACAACAATCAGCCCTGGAGATTCGTCTTCGTTTATGAACGAGAGATGCTAAAGAAAATGCATGAGGCGATCTCAAAGGGAAACGAATGGGTGCAGCGCGCGTCAATGATCATCGTAGTCCTCAGCAAGAAAGAATATGATTGCATAATTGGGGAGCGGGTGTACCATCAATTTGATACTGGGATGGCGACCGCGTTTCTCATCCTACGAGCAACGGAACTTGGTTTAGTGGCACATCCTATCGCAGGATACAGCCCGAAAAAAACCAGGGAGATCCTTGGTATCCCAGAGGACCTTGAGGTCATCACGTTGATAAACGTAGGGAAGCATGCAGCGACCATCTATCCTATTCTTTCTGAAAAACAGGCAGCGATTGAGAAGAAAAGACCAGAACGATTTCCCCTGGAGAAATTCGTGTTTTTGAATCGATATACGAACAAATAACGCTCCCTTTATCCGTACATCTGTGGTTGAAGAGGAACCGATGACGGCGCGGTCGGCTGTGCTTGTTTGATGAAAGACCGGATCTTCTGTTCGATGTCATCTGCTTCCTTGTACAACGGCTGGGTGTCTATCTTTATTTCAGGTAGCATTTTATCAAGTGTTTCCACAAGCAGGGCTGCCGCACGAGAATCCGGATACGAAGAATGAGCTTCAGCAAGAAGACACAGGACATCCTGTTTCAACCGTGCTCCCTCAAAGAGCAAGACTCCAGTGATCCCTGTAATCATGCCTTCCTTTGTTTCCTCAATGGAATATTTCTTGAGGATGTCTTTCATTTTCTGTGTCGTGGCAACCCCATATGTTTTTGGTTTTTTCGGATTCAGGCCATGGGTCCCTTCTAACGTCACAATATGACTGCATTTCTTTTTCTGCGCCCAGGACAATATCATGCTTGCGACTGGTTTGATGATATCAACCGACGGCATGAACTCAGAGATAATCACAACAATCTGATCACAATCACCATTCGATCCACAGATTTTTTTGCTTGCGTAAATCCTCACAGGGGGAGATGGCATTCCGTTATGGATTACTGCAGCGGGCATGAAATAACGAGAGCTGATTGTTCCAATCTCCTCCAGGTTCAATTGCTCAACAAGGAAATGACCAGCGATGGAACTGACAAGCCCAACCGTGGGGAACGCTTCAATAAGGACCGAGTTTGAAAGATCAATGTTCTTATATTCAATGATTTGAATATCTTCCTCCATAGTACTCACCTGCCTTGCATCTCATAGGTTATTTTTAACTATTCCGATTGAGAAGAAAAAAAGGAACGACCATCTCTTTTAACGAAGGAGAGAAGGTAATTCTGAAAGCCTCTGAATCATGAAATCCGCAGGGATATTCACACCAACGACTGTACATCCAGCTGCTTTCCCTGCTTTCACGTCACTCTCCGTATCACCGATCAGCAGGACGCTTTGTACAGAGACACCGAGTCGTTCACATGCTTTGAAAACGATCTCCGGGTCAGGTTTCGATCTGACGACATCATCACTGGTGATGATCGCCTCGAAATACTGCTCGATATGAAACTTCCGAAGAATCTGCCGTGCACAATCAGAAGGAGTATTTGTAATCACCACCTTCTTGTAGGTCGCTAGGGTTCTCAATGTGTTTTCCGTATCAGGGTAAATCGTGACAAGATCGAGATGGTTGCCGTAGGTGATATTGCAGAATCGGGCGACCTCAGGGTTCAGGTGCAATCGTTCGAGGTTTGCTTTGAGGCCATGACCCCAATAGGTGATTATGAATTCTTCACGGGTGATTTCTTGGTGTTTGAATCTCTGTAACGCACTGTTCAACGCTTTCCACCAGGAATCAAGTGAATCGACAAGGACACCATCCATATCAAAGAGGATCGCACTTGGAGCAAGCTTCATGGTCTTCAGGAGCTGCTGTACCAGGCAGTGGTACAAAAAGGTTTTCTCATCAACACGGTTTAAATAGAAAAAAACAGATGAGCCTTCTTAATGAAGGAACTACATATCTCATCGCAGAGAAGAAATCAGATGATCGATATCACCGATGAGGTCCAACGACTCGTCAAAGAGGAAAATATCAATGAAGGGTCCCTCATCGTTTATGTCCCGCATACGACGGCTGGCATCACCATTAACGAAGGGGCGGACCCAGACGTCCAACAAGACATCATCGAAACATTAGAAAAATTGATACCGGAAAACGCATCCTATCATCATTCCGAAGGAAACAGTGACGCGCACATCAAGGCAAGCGTACTAGGTTCATCGGTAACCATACTTATTGCGAAGGGAAAACTTGTCCTTGGGACCTGGCAGCATATCTTTTTTTATGAAGGAGACGGACCACGACACAGGACCGTATATATTTCCACAAATAAAAACAAGTAATTACGCAAATCCCTTGATTGCTGCGACGCATTCCTGACAAATCTTTTTTGGTTTACCTTTTATAGCTATGTGTCGTATGTCTTCTTCTTCAAATTCACAACTACAGACATCACATTTTCCCATACCACATCAGCTCTCCTTTTAATTACCACCGCGGAAATCATCACACGGTTCATCTTCTCCCATCGGTCGAGAATGTTCAGCATGATCTGGCTGAAGGCAGATATCAACCGATATCTTCTTCATTGGTTTTCCGCAGCAGGATGGTTTCTCTTTCTTTGTTTTTACGATAGTCTTTTTCTTACACGTTTGACATTGATAATAATTAACAGTCACGCTTTCACCTCATGTCTCACATAGGTTTATTCTATTTAAAACTAGTTTTTCGAAGAAGCATAAAGTTTTTAGAGCCCGAGAGAATATAAACGCAATGAAACGCGAAACAATCCCTGGGAAGAATACGACACATCACGTGAAAGTCTATACCCTGAGCACCTGTGGATGGTGCAAGAAAACAAAGGAGCTTCTCAAAGCTCTTGATATCTCCTTTGAATATGTGGATGTCGATACATTGACAGGAAACGATTACATAGAGGCGACCGATGAAGTGAAAAAATACAATCCGTATCGTACTTATCCGACCATCGTAATCGATCATGGAAAACATGTGATTCTTGGATTCAAAGATAAAGAAATTATGGAGAAGCTCCGCTCATGACTGGAAAAGAATCTATCATTGAGGCGATGAAAAAAAACGCAAAAGACAATGGGTATTATATATGCCCTGATCAACAGCTCCACAATGATCTCATCGATGGTCTAGCAACAAATACTGCTCGATATGGGTACGGGTCCTGTCCCTGTCGTGTCGCAAGTGGCGCAAAAGAATACGATGTTGACATCATCTGCCCTTGTGAGTACCGCGACGCTGATGTCGATGAGTACGGGATGTGTTATTGTGGATTGTTTGTCAATGAAAAGATAAAAAATAATCCATCTCTGTTAGGACCGATTCCGGAACGGAGACCTCAGGAAATTATTGATGTGGTCCTTGCTGCAGCGGAAAAAAAACCAAATGTCCCAAAAGAAATAACAGATCAACCGATAGCAAGAAAAAAAACAGGGGCTGTCAGGGTCTGGAGATGCACCGTGTGCGGGTATTTGTGCGCCAGAGAAATACCCCCACCAATCTGTCCTATCTGTAAGGCAAAAGCGGAGCGATTTGAACCTTTTACGATGTCGTGAAAAAAGATATTCTCAAACGATTTCGCGGATTTTCTTTATGATTTCATCTTTTTGTGCATTGGTTAATTCTTGGTCTAGTTTCGGGTACAATGATGTTTCCTCGAATGTTTTGTGAGCCATGATCAGTTCTTTGAACTCGGGATATTGCACTGGTTTATTCCACATCAAGTCCTTTCGCATGACCCGGATGCGATTAAGGATCTCATTATGCTGCTGGATGAGCTCTGGGACCATCTTATAACCCTCAGAAATGTTCCTTGGGTTATACGAGGAAAAAATCGCTTTTTCTTCAGTGAAAATATGTTTTTCGAGCTCCCATTCAAAGGTATCAAACACCTTCATCAGGGATACCAGTTCAATGCCTATGCTTTTTTCAACATCGCCTAACAGTTTCAGGATTTTTGTATGATCTGCTGTCATCAGATCAAGTATCGATGTCGTTCTCATACATTCATAACTCCCTGTACTATTAATCGCCCTGAGATAAAGAACCTTGTTTATAAATCTAGCTTCTTCTCAGAACCAGACTCCTAAGGTTTCCTTTATCGTAATCTCTTTAAGTCCTGGATGTTTTCGAGATTATGAATATACCATGGATCTTGTCGCTATCACATTCCAATCAGTGGCTATTCTTCTTGGTATTGGTGTTTTTGGTTTTTTGATTGTCCAACGAAGGGTTGTCGCAGAAAACGCACTTGGTGCCCTTTCGAATCTTGCCTTGGACCTTGCTTTGCCCTGTCTTGTGTTTGTGAACATCGTCTCAAATTTTTCTCCTCAAGAGATACCAGACTGGTGGGTGCTTCCGCTCTGGTGGGTTGTTTTTACCGGCCTTGCAGCACTCTTGACCGGAGCATTTATGTTTGCATCAAAAAAGACGACGAGACGTGAGTTTGCCATGAGTCTGTTTTTGCATAACGGGTTGTTTTTCCCTCTTGCGATTCTTACCGGGATGTTTGGTGCTTCGTCTCCGTATCTTGTTTCCTTATTTTTGTTTATGATTTTTTACCCTGCTTTCCTGTTCAACATTTATCCATATTTTTTTGGGAAAAACGAGAGAAAAATAAATTGGAGACGTATCTTTAATATCGTTTTCATCTCCACGATCCTTGCGTTGATGATCCGGTTTGCTGACATCCAGTCATATGTCCCAGGTATGGTTCTTACGATCCTTACGATGCTTGGGGCGATGACGGTGCCCCTATTGATGCTGGTGATCGGTGGAAGTCTATCCCTGGATTTCCAGCGAAAAGGAAAGATATATAGTACAGAGATTGCGAAGTTTGTTCTGATAAAAAATCTGCTGTTTCCTTTGATCTTTTTAGCAGCTTTGTTGGTCATCAGACCGTCGTATCAGATCGGGTTGCTTCTGATACTTCAAAGCGCTGTGCCACCGGTCACCGCGCTGCCGATTTTCACGAAGCGTGTTGGTGGGAATGAGTCGATTGTGAATCAGTTTCTCGTCGCGAGTTTTATTTGTTCCTTAGGCAGTATCCCCTTGGTCATCTCGCTATTTACCGTGTTCTTTCCTCCGGGTTAAGTTTTACTCAGGCGGGCAGGAGTCACATCCGGAAGGAAAGATCCCTTTTGCCATGAAAATCTTGCAGATACGGCAGGTCTCCTTGATCATGGCATCGTCCGTGTAGTTGAGGATGCGTTGTGCGGAAAGTTTGATTTCTGTTTTTAGTTCTTCATCATCTATTGTCTTATTTCCTCGTTTGTGAGAGACGTACTGGCAGACGGCTGCGGGTGTGATACCGAGTTTTTCTGCAGCTTGTTTTTGGCTCAATCCGAAGTTGGTCATCAAGCTCTCTGCGATTTCTTTTCTGATAAGGGGAAGTCCATTCCATATCACGTATTCACAGGGAACGCGTTTCATCAAAGGGTACAATTGTTAATTTATACTTATAATTAATGTTTTTATTTTTTTTAAAGATTGGTAAAAATAGAAGGGGGTAATGGATTGTCTTTTCGTCGACATGGATGCGATAGTTTTAAATACAGTAGGTGTATTAACAATTGTTAATAGGGGTATATTGGAGATAAATTAAGAGGGTACCAAACACCTCACGTTAACATACGTGGAGATGTAAAAACAAACGGGGAAAAAATATTTTTTGCATCCCATCCTTTCCTCCTCTCCTCACCAATTAAGAATCCTCGTTTGTTTTACACCCTCCACCTTTTTTTTCCACCCACCCATTCTAAAACGGAGAAACCATGAACGATCTGCTTTCGGTCATCAACGACCTCAAACACAGCAACACACAAAGAAAAATACACCGACGAATTCAGGAGTTCAAAACCATTGATACGCATTCCGCCGAGGAACTCTTCCAAGAACTCACCTTCTGCATCCTGACAGCCAACTGTAACGCAGAGCGAACCATCCACATCCACTCACAACTCTCTGAATGTTTCTGCACTGATACCAAAGAAACCCTAGCAAAAAAACTCAGACAGCACGGATATCGATTCCCAAACACCAGAGCAGCCTTTATCGTCGAATCAGCCAAAAAGAAAGATATTCTTCCCACAATGATTCAAACCTTACCACATGAACAACGACGTAGATGGCTAGTCGACAACATCAAAGGACTCGGGTATAAAGAAGCAAGCCATTTTCTGCGCAACATCGGATACGATGACTACGCAATCATCGATACCCACATCCTTGACATCCTCGCACGATATCGCATCATCAAACAACCGAAAAAACTGACGAAAAAGAACTATCTCAAAATCGAAGGCCATCTTCAAAAAATCGCCAGAAACACCAAATTGACACTCGCAGAACTTGACTTATACCTCTGGTTCCTTGAGACCGGAAAAATATTGAAATAAAAAGACATAACGCATTCACGTGAACCACGATGGACTACGACGAAATCATGTCAAAACTCCGTTCCCTAGCAAATCCAGAAAACGTTAAAGGAATGACACGCTACGGAATCAACCAGCATAACAACCTTGGGATATCGATTTACATCCTGCGGCCCCTTGCAAAGCAAATCGGTATAAACCATGCTCTTGCCCTCAAACTCTGGGATTCCAAAATCCATGACGCACGACTGCTCGCCTGCTTTATCGATGATCCACAGCAGGTCACCTCAGAACAGATGGATGCATGGGCAGAAGATTTTGACTCATGGGACATCTGCGACCAAGCATGCACAAACCTCTTTGATCGTTGCCCACTTGCATACGACAAAGTGTTCCAATGGGCGGACAAAGAAAAAGAGTTTGTCAGACGCGGCGCATTCTCCCTCATTGCAGGATTAACGGTCCATGACAAGACAGCGACAGACCATGATTTCGAAGACTTTCTCCCCCTTTGTATCACATATTCGACGGATGAGAGGAACTATGTAAAAAAAGCGGTGAACTGGGCGTTACGCAACATCGGGAAAAGAAACCTTTCACTGAACAAAAAAGCACTCAAGACCGCAGAGGAAATCAAGAACATAAACTCAAAGTCAGCACGCTGGATTGCAGCAGATGCGATCAGAGAGCTTTCGAGTCCAAAGGTACGAGAAAAACTAGAAAGGAAAAAGAAGAAAAAATAAACGAACTTTATTATTTTAGAGACTGAGTGCCTGCACTGGGCATTCATCGACGCAGGTGCCACAATCGATGCAGGTGTCCTCGTTGACCTCTGCTTTCTCAGTGACTTTGATCGCCTCAACAGGGCATGCTGATGCGCAGGCTGCGCAGCCGGTACACGTTGCTTTATCAACTTTTACTACCATAATGGTTTTACCTCGTTGCACCCCTGATGCTAGTTTTCCTATTTATCCTTTACCTTTGAGAAACAACCCGAATAAAAGGAGAAGTATAGCAAGAAACCCGTACCATTTATTTTGGTTTGTACTCTTCCATTTTCTTGTTCGCTCGTCGTCCGCTAAAAGTAAAATACAGGTACACGAACCCAAGCTCAAGTCCGAAAATGACAAGGAAATACAGAAACGTGACAATAATTGTTCTTGGCACAAACCCATAGGAAAGGGTAATCGATCCAAGGAACGGGACGAACATCCCAATCAAAATCAACAGAAGGACCTTCGCGATATCCCGATTTTTCCCCATACAGATACCGACAACCAACACCCTATTAAAAGCTATTTCTCGTTTATTCAACGATGAGGGACGGCGAATACTTTTCTGTATCTGCTAGGAGAAACTCGTTGCTCATATGAAGACAATTCACTGGGCAGATATCATTACATTGCGCACAAAAGGTACAGCGAGCAAGATAAATCTTGATCTTTTTCTCCTCGTCCTTAAAAATAATAGCCTCAGAGGGGCAGACCTTCAGACACAGTTTACAACCGATACATTTCTCCTTCTCATAGACGATCTTCCCGCGGAACCCCTCCGGGGTTTCAACAGGGGGGTTCATCGTTTCTTTTCCGTTTTGAACATCTGTGAAAAAAGTCGTTGAAGATGAAGGGATATATTTCTTCGGATGCCTATTCGTGAATGGCTTCTTGAACAGCTGGCTAAGCAGCTGAGGAATCATCGTGTATCTTATAGACACAGCCTCCTTGTTTTCTCGATGCTTAACTGATGGAGTTTTTCACGATCAACCATCGTTGGCTGGTTGTGATGAACAATGGTCACTCGATTCGTACAGGACATACAGGGGTCAATGGATGCTGCGATAATCGGGATGTCTGCGATCTGCTGACCCAGCAACATAGGAATCCAAGGCAGGATATTATTGTACGTGGGTGCCCGAACCTTCCAGGAATACGGGGATTCTGATCCAGCGAGTCGAACATAATGAAAGACCTCACCACGGGGAGCCTCCATCCGTCCGATCCCCTCACCAGTCACTTTCTTCAACGCTGCCAGAAGAGCAGGGATCTCTGGTTCAGCGACAATGTCTCCAGCAGGCATGCGGTCAAGACATTGCTCGATAAGATCAATGGATTGTTTGACCTCGAGTAACCGGACGATGATACGATCATATACATCCCCATGGACCTCGTTGGTAAGCACATCGGGGGTGGTGTACTCAAAATCAAGGTCACCGAACGCGAAATATGGCTGATCCAGACGCACATCCTTTCGCACGCCAGATGCACGAGCGGTCGGTCCGACCGCGCACAGCTTCAATGCGTCTTCTTTGGTCAACACCCCGCAGTTCCGACAACGCATTTGAATCGTGGAATCATCCAGCATCACATGATGGAGCTTCTCCATCTGCTTCTTCAGATCCTGCAGCGTCCCATGGATACGTGGGACCATTTCAGTAGTGATATCGCGTCGCACCCCACCAATCATCGTGATCCCTTTCGTGATCCGATTCCCAGTCAGATACTCGGTAAGATCTAAGACCGTCTCCCGGACTTGCCACGTTAAAAACAACACGGAGTCAAACCCGATCTCATGGGCAGCGACTCCCGCCCAGAGGATATGAGAGCCGATCCGTTCCAACTCTGCATGGACCACGCGAAGATACTCTGCCCTATCTGGGACTTGTATGTGCGCTGCACGTTCCACAGCCAAAGCAAGAGACATCGGATGACAATAGGAGCAGATCCCACAGATACGCTCCGCAAGATACAATATCTGAATGAAATTTCGTTTCGTCCCAGCCCATTCAATGCTCCGATGCACATGTCCAAGATGTACATCGACGTTGATGATTTTCTCACCATCGATTTCAAATGTAAAGTTCACAGGCTCCTTCAACGCAGGGTGAATCGGACCAATCGGAATCTGATACGTGGTCTTTGAGGTAGTCGTCATGATTCACCCTCATGAAGATTCCGCACGAGTTTCGCTGGACCGGTTTCATCACGACGCCAGGGATAGACATCCTTTGGGAAATCATCTGCGACAAACACCCGGACGTCCTTGGGGATCCCATGTATTTTTACCCCAAGCATCTCTTGTTTTTCTTGCTCGGAGATCAACGCCCCAGGGATAAGATCGGTAATGGTGTCAATCACAGGATTTTCCTTTGGCAGGGAAACCGTGATATTCAATGAAATCTCCCGTCCCCGCTCACCATGAAACAACGAGAAATGGTACACAAGCTCAATGGTATCCCCCAGGTCATAGCCAGAAGATACCGCAAAATGAGGGTACTGTTCAAACGTGAAAAGATGCTTCACCGCGTCTTTGAGAAATCTGGCTTCGATATGAAACCACAGATGAACGATTTCAGTCTTCAGGGTGCCACCGGTCCGACGTTCGATACGAGGTTCGGTGATGCTATTTGGGAAATTCGTCTGGAAGGAACCAAGGATATCTTCAGGCTTTATCATGCGGTTGTCTCCAAGGTCTCAAGCTTTTTCCATACTTTTGTTATCCCATGGATAATGTTTTCCGGCCGAGGAGGACATCCGATCACGTACACATCAACAGGAAGGATTTTATCAACAGGCCCGACAAGATTATATGATTCATAGAACACATCCCCAGTGTTGCCGCAGTTGCCGACACAGATCACAGCTTTCGGATCAGGCATCTGCTCATAGGTGCGTTTCACCTTGTCAACCATCTGCCGTGAAACCGGCCCGGTGATGAGCAGCACATCCGCGTGACGAGGAGACCCGACAAGTTTGATACCGAACCGTTCAATATCATACCGGGGGCAGAGCGATGCAATGATCTCAATATCACATCCATTGCAGGACCCTGAGTTAATGTGATAGACCCATAACGCTTTCTTAAAGGATTTTACTAGTCCTTTTGCGATACCGTATTCACCCCTCATCTGTTGTCTGCTACTGAGGTAAACTATGAGACTATTAAAAAGTTCTCCCCAAACTCAACAAATCCTTGGGATAGGATCACCAAGCGGTTTACGTAAAATCCGTTTACCACCAACCGATGTCTGCAGAACGACACCGGAGACCTTGTCCGTAGCTTCACCGATGATAGCTGCATGTTTTCCCAACGGATGTTTCTTCAACATCGCAAGCACATCATCTGCTTTTTCCTTGACCACTCCAAGAACAACTTTCCCTTCATTGCCGATCTCCAACGGATCGATACCAAGCATATCACAGGCGGATTGAACACCCTTTGGTATGGGGATTGCGTCTTCATACAGAAGGAGTCCGACATGTGATTTTTCTGAAAACTCATTGACCGTGTTTGCTAGTCCACCCCGTGTCGGATCCTTAGCAGACACAATGCCTCCTTCAGCAAGCAGAACGCTCATCAAGCCGTTTAACGGTGCGATATCTGAATGAATGGTCGTCTCAAAACCGTATCCCTCACGGAATGATAACAACGCGATACCATGTTCCCCGACATTCCCGGAGAGAATCAGAGTATCACCCGCAGAAAGATTACTGTCAAGTAACCAGCGGCTCCTGAATTTTCTATACCTTTTGACTTCCTTTATATTTCTTTCCAGAGCAGGGCTTCGTTTTCCAATGCCACTGGTGTTGATCATGAACTGCTGCAACGCACCTTTTTCGACTACCTTGGTGTCTCCCGTGACAATCGGGACGTGCGCCTTGTTTGCCGTACGCCCCATGCTTTTGACAATCGTCTCAAAGGTATCCAAGGAGAATCCCTCCTCGATGATGAACCCTGCTGATAACGCAAGAGGAGACCCGCCAACCACAGAAACATCATTAATGGTCCCACAGACAGCAAGTGACCCGATATCACCACCAGGGAAAATCAGGGGTTGCACGGTATGAGAATCCGTGGAGAACACAATGTCATCGACAACCGCGGCATCATCCAGAGCGGTCAGTGGAACCTCCGCGGCGTCTTGTAAGTTAAAAAAACGCAAGATGTGTTGTTTAATAAGCTGGTCCATCAGTTCACCACCAGCACCCTGTGCAAGCGTTATCTTCTTCGCCATACTTTCCCCAAGAACATCGTTTATTTATGATACGCCATAGAAAAGATTTATTTATATTCTCTGTTACCATCCCCTGCGACATATGTGGCAATGGCAGGATATTATCCTAACGATCATCAATTTCGGGTTCATGATCACCGCGATTCCCGCGATTTTTCGAAATTATCACCATAAGGAGGCAAAAAGCCAGTCGCTGTCCATGTATCTTATCACAGCAATCCTGCTGACTGTCATGGCCTATGTGTTTCTCACCTTGGACATGCTGTTGAGTAGTATATCTACCGCAGGGACCGGCATCATGTGGTTTCTCCTCACCTATCAGAAGATTATTTATTCAAAATGATTTTGAATTGAAGGGACGATGAAGGACATTCTGATACTCTGCATCGGCAATCAAGAGGGCGGCGATGATGGGATCGGGCCATACATCGCTGAACGATTGAAACAAGAGTCATCTCATGATATGGTCCTTGACTGTGGGACGATCCCAGAGAATTACACAGGGGTCATCAAACGACAAAAACCAAAAACACTCATCATCATCGATGCTGCAGAGATGAATCTTTCCCCTGGTGAAATCCGTATCATCCCAAGAGAAAAACTCGGGACGATGCACCTCAGTACACATGGGATACCACTCTCCGTTTTTATCAAATACCTGGAAAATGAGGTCCCCTGTATTATTTTCATTGGAATTCAACCAGAAACGATGCAAGGATCACTCAGTGATCCTGTGAAAAAAAGCGGCGATGACCTGATCAAGCTTCTACAAAAGAAAAAAATCGAGCAGATACCAAAGCTTCAGTAAGGGTATTTCTTCCCAAGTACCTCTGTTGATGACAACGCAGCGACCGCACCTTTCGCACAGGCGGTGACCACCTGACGCAGACCACCGGTGATGTCACCAGCGGCATACACACCCCGAACACTTGTACGTTGTTCGCTATCGACCACGACATACCCGTCATCGTTCGTCTTTAGTTGCAATGCCTTTGCGATCTCGTTTTGAGGTAACACCCCAACAGAAGCAAACACGCCCTCCACCAGTAATTCTGATCGCGCACTCGTCTCTAAATTAAAAAGGCTTACCGATGAGACGTTTTCCTTTCCATGGATCTCCTCAACGATGGTATTGAAGAGAAAATGCACCCCTTTCTCACGTGCTTCCTCCTCGTAGACCTTCTCCGCGCGAAATTGACCACGACGGTGTACAACAGTGACTTCCTTACATCCGAGCTTTTTTAAAAAAATAGATTCCATCAACGCGGTGTTGCCTCCACCCACCACGACAACACATTTTCCTTTGAAGAAAAAACCATCGCAGGTCGCACAATAAGAGACTCCTTTTCCGATGAACTCGGATTCACCAGGGACATCGAGCTTCTTATGTTCCGTTCCTGTGCAG
>DATMXJ010000011.1:0-9482 GCA_035561675.1 Thermoplasmatota archaeon | reverse complement strand
CACAGCCTTAACCGGTTCACTCTCCGTTACCACCGCCAATTGGCATATCGGTGACAATGGAAATAATGCGATGTTCTTCAAAGGAGTTGTCGATGAAGTCCAAATCGCAAACACCTGCTTCTCAGCAGGATGGATAAAAACTTTTTATAACAATCTGAATACTCCTTCAAAATTCCACCTTCTTAGCATCGAGGAGAATCAAAGTGGTTTTCCACCAGTAATATCTCATGAAAAACCAGTGCACACATCGGTTAATAATCAATTCAATCCAACCCTAGAAGTAACAGTTACCGATCTTAACAACGATAATGTGTATTGTGAGTTTTGGACAAATAAAAGTGGTAGTTGGCATAAGGTGAGAAACACGACGATTTACAATGGTTTTGGTATCATATCAGATGCTACAGAAAATATCACTACACCAAATACAAAATATTGGTGGAGTGTAAATGCAACAGACTTGTATGGGTCTAGAAAGTGGACAAATAAGACATATTGGTTTGTTACCGGTGTAGGCTACCCTATTATTTCTGAAGTGTATCCGGACGATCAGGACGCTCTTTATAATCCTGTGTTGAGTGTAAAAATACAGGATACTTCGTCTAATTATCTTACCGTGATTTTTAGAAAAAAAATCATGGATGTATGGGAGACAATCAACACATACCATGGATATAGTGGAGTGTACACCCAAACCACCCAAAATATGGATGTGAAAGATCAAACCTATTACTGGAGTATCAATGTTTCCTATGGTTCATCATGGATTAATAGATCATATAGTTTTACAGCATACGCATTTATACAAAAATGGTACAGTAACACCTATTGCCGACAAACACTTGGTCCACTTTCAGCTGATGTAAATCACGATGGTATCCATGAGATTTTCTTAACAGGAGACCGAAAAGCTATATGCGTGAATGGATTAAATGGCAACCTCATTTGGGAGTATAGCCATAATCTGATTATGGATCACTCACCGTTTGAGCTTGCTGATTTAAATAATGATGGTATCGAGGAAATTGTGATAAGTTGTAATCGAACAGGTCCATTCGGAGCTACAATTGCCTTACATGCTGACGATGGTT
Source organism: Thermoplasmatota archaeon (assembly GCA_035561675.1). GTDB lineage: Archaea > Thermoplasmatota > E2 > DHVEG-1 > DHVEG-1 > SM1-50. The sequence continues at coordinate 8,391 of DATMXJ010000011.1, read as the reverse complement.
CAGTATATTGGATTTCAGAAGGACCATCCGATGGAAAACATCCCGTGATCGCTGATGTAGACGGAAATGGATATCCGTATGTATATGTCGCCTCTGATGCATATGGTGGAAGTAGACTTTGTAAACTCAGAGGAACCGATGGTGCAATTGTTAAAGCGGTCTCTATCTATTATCCCTGCTATGGTGGGCTTTCAGCAGCAGATATCGAAAACGATGGTAATATTGAAATTCTCCTAGCGGATTACAACGGAGAACCAGGGAAAGGAATTCACTGTTATGATAAAGATCTTAATCTTATATGGTATCAACGAGCCAGAGGAGATCCTCAACTCCCAATTCTCGTCGATGTGAATAACGATGGGGTTTTAGATTCCGTCACAACAGCGTATAGCAATGGACCTGTGCAGGTTATTAACGGAAAAACCGCTCAATATATAGTAAATAGTGGCGGATATCCAAATCATTCACCGAATTCTGTCTATGATATTGATGGTGATGGACATTTAGAGATTCTTATCGCATCTAGTTCTCCATGTGTAGTTTTTGATCTTACAACCAAGACAGTTGATGCTACCTTAATTACCTGTAAAGAAGCACCCTATATGGCTAATGTGATTGGTGACGACAAACTCGAAATACTTGCAACCTGGTGGGATAAGCTGACAATCTATAATAGCACGTATCAAATTGTTGATACCATTGATCTACCTTTGCAGAGATGCACATTAGTCCAAGACATTGATAACGATGGACAAAATGAATTGGTATTTGTTTCTGAGAATCACCTTGTAGCTTATGAAACAACGGTTAGTGCCCCAACTCCTCGAGTAAGAAGTGTCAATGCGGGTTATAGCGAAAGAAGAACAGGTGCAGCCGTCTATATCCCACCACCAGGCGCACCACAACCGATTCTCAAAGAAGCATCACCAAATGGTTCATTAGATGTAAAGTTAAATCCAACGCTGTCTGTTCATGCTATTGATTTCCATTATGATCGAATGAACATCATCGTTTGTACGAATGCATCAGGATCATGGGTTACACTCGCATCATATACAAACGTTGGAAACGGTTGGTACAATGTGACACCAACTATGATGAATAAATTAGATACAACGTATTACTGGCGAGTCATCGCTGTTGATCCCCTTGCAGATAATCTTATAACCAATAAAACCTACCACTTCAAAACGAAATCTGCACCAAAAATAAAGAGCGTGAACATCTCATCACAGACACCATTCGAAGGGCAAGACGTGAACATCTCCGCAAGAATCACTGAAGATGTTCATATGGCTGAAACAAAATTACGCCTAAACTATCCTAACGGATCTTACGTAAACAAATCCTTGTATAGATATCAATGGACAAAATTGACCTATGATAATTTTGAAAATAACAAGTGGGGTAATTACACCGCTGGTGGAGCGAATTGTGGGTTATATCTCGGCGATTGGCGATTAGTACATCAAGGGAGTTACGTCGCAAACATTGAAGCTAACTCAGGGGTCGCCTCATCATTTAATCTTACCCACCCAATTGATATCGCCACACCAAGTTACAACGCAATTAAAATTGATTTCTGGATGAATGCATATGGAATGGGTGACGGTGGAAGATATTATCTTGAATATTATGATGGAACCCAATGGCAAGTAAGAAAAATATACGAACAAAACACTGGATTATTCACCCCAGCTATATACACTAACACCTACTACAAATTCGCAAATTGGCTCTTCTTCCATGACACGGTCTGGATCAACAAATCTACCTACAATCTCCCATCGAATTTGAATATTCGTTTCCGATGTGCCTCTGGAGGTACCGGGAGTGATGTCTATCTTGATCAAATCTATATTAACGCGACACGTTTGGAACCAACCCTTTATACGTCGATAGAATCCTACACTTTGCCTGGTCAGTACAGTTATTCCATCTGGTGTAAAGATATTAACGGCAATACCAATACCTCAGCTACCTCCCAATTCACCGTACTTGTAGATACCGGCCTTCCGCAGATCGCCAATATACTCGTCACCCCATCCACAGCGATTCAAGGAATCCCTGTCAATATCACCTGCAACGTCCAGGATAATGTAGGAGTACAAGATGTTCGTATCAATATCTCAGATCCCAATGCAAACATAGTGAATTATTCAATTATCACCAATAAAATAAACCCGAATACATATTATTACAACCAAAAGTACTTCACCGTGGGAACATATCATTTCTTCATTTGGGCGACAGATCCATATAATAATGTCGCTAAATCACAAACGATCTCCTTTGTAATCACGAAAAGCCCACCTCTTTTATCCAACGTGACACCATCCAACCAATCCACCAATATTCACCTAAATCCAACATTATCTGTCTCCATCACTGATTATTCGCATGATGCGGTCGAATGGTGGATCTCAACAAATGCAACAGGCACTTGGATACCTCTCGCCCATAGCACCCTTGGCAATGGAAATGGTGTCATCACAGCGATAACAACCACTATGCAAGACTATTCCACCCGATATTACTGGCGCGTCAACACCAGAGAAGGAACCTTGTGGACCAACAAAACCTATTCCTTCACTACAGAACCAATCAATACCTCTATAGCATCCATATCGCCCTACGCGATCATTTCCCCGACTAAAACTCTCACCGCCTCGGGTTCTCCAACCCTCGATAATGTCACCCTATGGTATCGCTATTCACCGGATAATATCACCTGGGAAGGCTCCAGTATCAACTGGTGGAATACTGCCTATCATTATCGAACAAAAATCAACTTCACAGAACCACAAGGAATCGCACGAACCAAAACCCATGTTCTCATCACTATAACTCTCCCACTTGGACGATTAAGCAACGAAAACGACGCCGCATTAGTAGACAACGGCATACAAATCCCCTTCGACGGCTACGCCCTTACCACACAAAACGGATGGGTCACCACACTCCAAGGGCTCGCAGAGATAAACATGAGTGCATATCAAACAAAATCATGCTACCTCTACTATGACCCTGTAAACGCAGCGACAGAAAAATTACCGACAACCACCGGTTGGAGCTATATTGGAGCAACAAGCTATAGTGGAACAAACTATGTTGATTTAGTTCCCGCAGATACTGATTGTAATGGCGACTCTCCAACGGGTGAATTCACGGATGTATGCGGTGCAGTCGATTATATTAAACTCAACGAATGGAGTTACTTCAAGGCACCACAGACCGGGACGCTCTACTTCAAAACCGGTAGCGATGACGGATCCGGCCTCTGGTTAAACGACTCCCTCATTGTATCAGACAATAACGGCGGACATGGTGTCCAATGGAGAGATTCCACCCCCCAAAGCCTCAATAGCGGAAGATATTATGCGCTTGAAATTGATTGGGCGGAAAATGATGGCGGACAAGAACTCCGGAACCGATGGAATACTGCTCCTGGTGATGACAGCACCGGAAGCATCATCGACACAGAAGGATACACCTTCTACGGGGATGAATGGCAAATTACAACAACCCTTTCAAGTGAAGAACATAATCAAGGAACATCAAACAAATTTAACACCGATACAATCGCTCCCTGGCAATGGGAGTTCAATTTCCCAAATAGCACTGGGTACTATCAGTTCTTTAGCTTAGGAAGAAAAACAGGTATAGCAAATGAAGTTGAACCACAGTACGCAGACGCGATATGCTTTTATAATTATACGGGAAACAGGACACCGGTTCTCCAATCACCAACCCCACCAGATAATTCAAACAATGTCCCTGTCGGTCTTTCAACATTAACGGTACAAATGTCAGATCCTGAGAATGATTTCTTCAACTGGACCATCCATACTAGTCCAAATATTGGGAGCGCTTCTGAAAACCATGTGAATAACGGGATGAAAACTTGCCCAATATCGACTTTGAACCTTGGAGCCACCTATACCTGGTATGTGAACGCCACTGACCTCGGTAGTCATCGATGGACAAATAAAACGTATACGTTCACCGTTCAGGACGACGCCCCAACCGTAACCCTCAATTCACCAACAAACGGCGCCACCATAAGCAGCTCACAAATCACATTGAACTGCACCAGCACCGATGATGTGAACCTCCATAATGTCACCTTATACTTCGGATCTACCGACCTTGCGAATGGGAATGTGAACGTACGGGTTTCTACGGGGACCGATGATGCAGAAGAATACCTCTCGACACATGCAATAGATTTAGTGAGCACTGATTTAGAACTCATCCAAGATCCAAATCAAGGAAATCAAGAAGTAGGGATGCGATTCCAAAACGTGGCGATTCCACCAGGAGCCACCATCACAAACGCATATATCGAGTTCGAAGTAGACGAATTAAACAGTGACACTACGAACCTCAATATCTATGGACAAGCGATTGATAACGCCCCGACATTTACATCAACAGCCAGTGATATCACCAGTAGAATAAAAACATCATCATTTGCCGCTTGGAATAATGTACCTTCTTGGGATACGGAATCACAAAAGAAGCACACGCCGGACGCATCAACAGTAATCCAAGAAATAATCAATAGACCGGGATGGTCCTCAGGAAATTCCATGGTCATTATCATCACGGGAACAGGACACAGGACAGCAGAGGCCTATGAAGGAGAATCTGCTAATGCTCCGTTACTCGTCGTGAATTATACAACAGGTGGAATCCCTGTCTGGCATGCTGACCAAGTAAAAACAATTTCAGGAATAACTAATACAACAACATTTATAGTTAATCTCAACCCTGGATCATATAAATGGAATTGCAGAGCATATGATGCTGGTGGACATAATGCGTTTGCGCCAAGCAATTACACGTTCACTGTCCTTCCACCCCAGTATACGCTTGCTATGAACACCATCGGTAGCGGATCGGTGACCAAGAATCCTAATCAGTCCACTTATAATTCTGGAACCATTGTCACACTCACTGCAACACCTGCCTCAGGCTGGAGCTTCACCGGCTGGAGTGGTGATCTCACCGGCAGTACCAATCCAACAACAATCACGATGACTGGCAACAAAGCGGTTACTGCAACCTTCACAATCAACCCAACAACAGCAGGATGGAGCGCCTATAATGACTTAGCAGGAGCTGCCTCATCGGCACCAGCGACCAACTACCATTCAGGAAACAGCGGTCTCCTCAAAGATTACGCGACCGGTACGAATACCGCCGTCAGCGTCTCAATAAGCGGAGGAACAAATGACGGGACAGGACCAGGCGTCCTCCCATCTGGAACCGATGCATACAAGATATTCAACGGAAAAATCAACCCAGATAGCATCCTTCATTATTCCGGTGGAAACCACATCATCACCTTCACAGGATTAGACTCCAGTAAACGATATCGGTTTGTACACTGGGCGGACAGAGCAGATTCGAGCAATCCGTATAATTCAACAGTCACCATCACTGATGTGACCAGCTTTACCAAAAATTCCTCAACCGCAGTCACCCACAGTCAAACAACCCTTCCCTATGACACCGCATCATACTACACAGGATATAATAGCGTTCACGGATATGTCGCTGGATTTACCAATATCGATCCCGGTACTGACGGCGATATGACCATCACTGTCTCAGGGGCGACCAAATGGTACTCCGGTGCATTCATGCTCCAAGAACTCCTCCCAATCCAAGTGAATTTCACCATCATCGCCTTGCCTGATACGCAAAACTATGCCTCAGGTTACCCAACGATCTTCACGAACCAGACCCAATGGATCGTCGCCCATAAAAACGCGTTAAACATCGTCTGGGTCACCAACGAAGGAGACATCACCAACGGCGGATCAGACCTTGAATTCCAGCGTGCTGACGCTGCATACGATCTTCTCGAAGATCCTGCCACGACACAATTACCCTATGGTATCCCCTACACCATCATCCAGGGGAACCATGATCATGCCACCAACCTCTTCAACACTTACTTCAACTACACCCGATTCGCAGGACGAACCTACTACGGCGGACATTACCCCACCACGAAAAACGACAACAACTACGCGCTGTTCAGCGCCGGCGGCATGGACTTCATCGCAATCGGTCTTGACTACGCGGCTGATACCAATGAGCTCGCCTGGGCAGAGAACCTCACCCAAACCTACAGCACTCGTCGAGCAATCGTCGTCTCCCACAGCATATTGAACAACGCTGCCGGAGACTGGACAGGCGAAGGTATCAACATCTACAACGCTCTCAAAGACAATTCAAATCTCTTCCTCATGCTCTGCGGTCACATGCATTACGAAGGCAGACGAGCAGACACCTACAATGGAAACGTCATTAACACATTGCTTGCTGATTACCAAGACTACCCCAATGGAGGTAACGGTTGGCTCAGAATCATGACGTTCTGCCCAGCTACCAACGAAATCAAAGTCAAAACATACTCACCCTACCTCGACCAGTATCAGACCGATGCAGACAGCCAATTCACCCTCTCCTACACCATGAATCCCTCACCAGCTCTATACACGCTTACTGTCAATACCGTAGGAAGTGGATTAGTAGCAAAAACACCTGATCAATCCACGTATTCCTTAGGGACCGTTGTCACCTTAACCGCGACACCAGCACAAGGATATTCGTTCACAGGCTGGAGTGGCGATCTCACTGGCAGTATAAACCCAACCACTATCACCATGAACGGCAACAAAACAGTTACCGCAACATTCACCGCATTACCACCATCACAAGGTGGCATCCTGGAAACCTTTAACACAGGATTCACCACAGGACAAACCGTTGGCGCACATGCTGATTGGTACGATGGTGGCAGCGGTCCTGTCATCACCGCAGGAAATGGTGTCGGAGGATCGATTGGACTCGCACCATCAGGAACCATCTTCACCTGGGAAGCTCACCCGTTCAACTGGAACGACCCGGATTTCATAGGAGTCAACCTCCGAATGGATTTCGAAAGCAGCAGTACCGGGAAATTTGATGACGACCGTATTGGATGGGCTACTTCCGTAACAGGAACAGGTTCAGAGATCCAGTTCGGTGTACAACTCGATGATACTGACGGCGGTATTGTCACCTTCTGGCGAAACAGTGCAGACGCCCGCGTCCAGCAACCGATTACGACCTATAGTGGTATTACCTCAAATACGTACTATCGACTACGAGCGAATATCACTAAATTAACTGCCACGGCAGCAAAAATCGATGTCTCATTAACCAAATTAGATGGGAGCGGGAACGAAATAGGAGTTGTCGCATCAGGCAGTGTTGCCAACACCTCATCCTATGGAAGTAACGCACCAGCCACGAGATACTTTACAGTAACAAGTATGTGGCCTACGTTCAAATCGTATTCAACTGAACCAGGAGATGCAGACAACGCATACTATGAACTCATCCAACCCCAGTCATGGCTGAGAATCTACAACCCCTACGAAGACGTAAACTTCAACACAGCCAACTCCTACAAAGGGAACTTCCACACCCACACAACATATAGTGACGGCTCCAGCACCCCAGATGCAGTCATCGACTACTACCACGACATCGGACATTATGATATTCTCGCGTTAACAGACCACAGTCATAACACCTGGCCCTGGTCAACATGGATCACCGAAGAACCCGTGACACCATCGAACACCTCAGAATATTACCCAACATTAAACATGCTCGCCATCTCAGCCAATGAACCATCAAACTCACACAATATCGGCAGCTACCTCAATGATTACGCGGGTGGAGACCTGGACGCTGCTTTCCAATACATACAAAACCATCACGGACTCTCGATCTTCATGCATCCAGGAAGATACAGTTACGCCCCCAGTTGGTACAACACTTATTTCAACACCTATGACGACACAATCCTCGGGGTAGAAGCATACAACCAAGGAGACCGATACCCAGGCGACCGAGTGAAATGGGACAGCATCAACAAAGAACGAGATCCAGACAACCTCATCTGGGGCTTCTCCGACGATGACATGCACTCCCTAGCGGGCAATGCCTTCAGAAACTACCAGCATTTCTTCATGAATAATCTCAATGAAAGCGATTTCAGAAACGCGATGATAAACGGCGCGTTCTTCTTCTCCTACGAACCCGATGGGACGAACCAAGCAGACCCGAACTACGGACACGCAAAAACACCAAAACTGACAAATGTGATCATCAGTGGAAGCGTCATACAAATAGCAGGGACGGACTATACCAGCATCCAATGGTATAATGAAACCACTGCAGTTGTAGGAACAGGAACGTCAATAAACGTTTCTAACCTAAACTCTAACTTTGTTCGAGCAGTCTTAATAAATACCTACGGTAGCACCTGTACCCAACCTTTCGGCTATGAAGAAACAACCACACCTCCTCCGACCTACACAGTGA
>DATMXJ010000010.1:0-3818 GCA_035561675.1 Thermoplasmatota archaeon | reverse complement strand
GTATTACTCTTGTATTTATATCGGACGAGGTAGTAATTTATTATGAAGAAAATAATAGGTATTTTTGTATGTATGCTAATGATAAGCGGTGCCCTGGCCAGTGCCACCAACTTACTAGAAGACAAAAAAGCTTCTAATGTCGATGCCGGCACAATCACTATAACTATCCCCGTAGGATCCTATCAGGTTATCAAAGAAAAACAAGGGTATGAAATAACAATTGATAATTTTGGTCGTTTACTTAGCCCGGGAAAACCAAACCTGCCTTCGAAGATCTTCTCTATTGCGATTCCACCGGGCGCAGAAGTCCAAGATGTTACTTTTGAATCAAAAGATGGCATTCTTCTATCCGGTGAATATAAGATCGCACCGAATGTATTGTCACGCGTGATCGGTCCTGAGGATTCCGGTATGACTGCTCGTGATCTGCAACAATATGAGCAGAACTATAAATCAGTGTACGGACAGGACAACCCGTACCCACAATCGATCGGGGAGGTTGTCGGAACTGGTGGATATCGTAAATATAACCTTGTCGATGTGAGAATCACCCCAATTATTTATTACCCGTTCGCAGGTAAATTACTCTACCATCCAGATATTACTGTGACCGTCCAATATACGATTCCACAGGGATTTTCCTCGGAGGATATCATGATTGATAACCTGCCAAGAGCTGAACAGACTGCAAAAGAAATAATTCTTAATTACGATCAAGCGAAGAATTGGTACACAGAAAAACCAGTCAACAGGGAACAATATGATTACGTCATCATTACGACTGATGCATTGACATCATCGGTGACATCACTTGCAGACTGGGAAAGTGCTAAAGGACATAGCGTCAACGTGGTTACGACTGAATGGATCGCGAGTAATTACGCGGGTTACGACCTTTCAGCAAAAATGAGAGCGTTTCTCCTGGATAAATACGCTTCAGAAGATTGGGGTATTCTGGATGTGTGTCTCATTGGTGATGTCGATGACGTACCAATGCGAACCACTTGGCAAGAACCTGAAACCGATTACTACTACGCTGAGCTTTCCCTGCCGGATTCTCAATCATGGGATATTGATGGAGATCATCAATATGGGGAAAATTCTGATCCAATCGATTTTGAGACTGAAGTAAACGTAGGTCGTATCCCCTGGAGCGACCCTGATACGGTTCAAAGTATCTGTGAAAAGTCTGTCGCCTACGAACAGAACACTGATGATTCATTTAAGAAAAACATTCTCCTGCTTGGTGCGTATTTCTGGTCAGATACCGATAACGCAGTTCTCATGGAAGCGAAAGTCGATCAGGAATGGATGACGGATTGGACGATGACTCGGATGTACGAGGATGCCCAATCATCATATCCCTGCGATTACGATCTGACGTATAATAATGTCTTATCGGTTTGGTCCTCAGGTAGTTATGCGTTCGTCGACTGGGCAGGACATGGGTCACCTGACGCAGCATATGAGTATTATCCATCGCAGCCTTTTGTTGATGAAACCACGTGTCTTTCTTTGAATGACGAATTTCCATCAATTGTCTTCGCAGATTCTTGTAGCAACTCGGATACTGATTATCTGAACATCGGTCAGGCGATGCTGAAACAAGGTGCTATTGGATTCCTTGGATCCAATAAAATCGCTTATGGCCAACCTGGTTGGAATGATCCAATGGATGGATCAAGTCAGTCACTTGATTACTTCTTTACCACGTACTGTACCTCTGGGAATTATACCCAAGGACAGGCTCATCAATGGTCATTGCGGCAGATGTATGTCAACAACCTGTGGACTGCTGGTACATATATGGAAATGTTCGAATGGGGATCACTTTTCGGCAATCCTGATCTTACCATGGGCACAGTTACCACAAGTGACCCGCCAACCGTACCATTGAAACCAATTGGACCTACTCATGGAACTATAGATAGACAGTACACATTTTCAAGTGTAAGTACCGACCCTAACAATGATCAAATCTACTATCTGTTCAATTGGGGTGATGAGACATCGAGTGCATGGCTTGGGCCATATACTTCGGGATTGACGATTTCTGCAGCTCATACTTGGTCGGCCATTGGAGAGTATAATGTAAAAGTGAAAGCCAAAGATACTAACGGAGCGATAAGTGACTGGTCAGAGCCTCAAACGATAACCATTGTCCTCAATGATGCACCAGACACTCCAACAATCAATGGACCTGCGACGGGGGTCCCGGGGAAAGCGTATCTGTTTAGGATGCAGACAACAGATGCAAATGGAGATAATGTATACTACTATGTTGACTGGGGAGATAACACTACGACTGAGTGGATCGGTCCCTTCAATTCCGGGGTCGAAGCAACTACAACGCATACTTGGAGCGAACAAGGAACATACACCGTCAAGGTCAAAGCAAAAGATGTTGTTGGTGATGAAAGTGACTGGGGCACATTGGAAATCCCGATACCGTTCGAGTATCGGTTCTCATTCCAGACATACCTTCAGCATCTTTTCGAGATGTTCCCCCATATGTTCCCGATTTTGCGACATCTTATGGGGTATTAGACACCTCTCTTTTTCTTTATTTTTTTTATTTGTACTCTACAAACATCAAACGCTATCAATTGATCTATCGATTCACAATGCAAAAGAAAAACCTCTAGATGATAGGTTGCTTCATATTTAGTCTCATAGTAGTTTCCTATTAAAATAAAATACTTTCATTTAACTCGCTTCTTTATATTCGTATAGGAGAAGATGTTATGAGAATAAATTCTGGAGGTTCCATAGAAATGAAAAAACAAATAGTCATCATAGGAGCCATCCTCGTTTTCTATGCAATAATTTAAATGGTTGCAACGAACAAAAAAAACCTGTTATTTCTTCATTTGAGACAATGCCAATTGAAATCCAATTAGGAACACTGCTAAAATACGTTGAACTGTTTTAGATGCCACCTCTGTAACCATTGACAATGGAATCGTTACTGTGAATCTCACAGGTATTCGTAATATCACATCAACAGAGACAACAATATTTACTCTTACGACAAAATCCTCCACAACAACATTTACCGCAACAACATCAATTATCGTTAATGAATCAAATAAAAAACCTAACATAACTAGGGCTCAATTTGAATTTTACCTTGAAATTATGGATATGAAAAATGCTAATATCAACCAATCTCAAATATACGTCATCGCAATTGACAATAATAGTAAAGAAAATCAAACATCTGCTCTTAGGTCGATCATAACCGAGGGTAACGGTGACCTGTTCGTTTTAGGTATTGGAGATATAATTACTTTTCATAATCTATCAGATTTTCCACTCGGAATAATATGGGGCATACTAATGCTTTATAATGGGACATCATTGGTCAAAGTGTCTTTAAAAATCCACAAGGTCCATATGGCACTCCAGAAGTACGTATGACACAATCTGAATCATGCGTAACTATTATAGGAATTATTGATGGACCATTGAATCCAGCATTTTGTTCCATTGCAGCAATAAACGCGACGAGTGACATAAATTAGACTTCTATGATTGGAGCTACTCTTACGAACAGGGATACTAACCCAACTGTGTTTGGGATTTCAAATCAGATAACTTTTAACAATCTAGGAAAGTTTAGGACCCAAGACAAATGGATAATTCGGCTTCTGTATAAAGGAGAAAATATTGGTGAATGTAAATTTACAAATCCCGATGCATCACCTTAATTCCAACGTACACGACAGTACATTCAACGAAATCTCTGCCGCATAGATACTATTTCGTTAAATAATTCTGTAGAAAATTTTTGTATTAGAATTTACACAATATTACAT
>DATMXJ010000009.1:0-5626 GCA_035561675.1 Thermoplasmatota archaeon | reverse complement strand
CCATGCGAGATCGATACGGGTTCTGCTCATCGCAGTTGCAGTGAATTCACTTGGGATACTAGGGATATACTGAGACCGTGTCGTGAAGTTATAGACCATGCGAGCCCATCCAACCCCATCAGTCGCGTTCACATACCAGATAACATTCGTGCTAAATGGCAACGGGGTGATGAGGCTCGCTGATTTTGTCCCATTGCTCGCATCGTTGGCACCGGCATTGGTCACATATTGCCCTTGAATCATCCAATCAAACACATCACCATCAGGATCCAGGATCAGGACATTTACACTGGGGGTGTTGATACCGATGTTCCCTGTGTTATCCGCAGGATTCTCCCCGCTGAACACAGGAAGCTGATTCGCAAATGTGGTAGCATCAGCTGCAGCAGAGGTAGTACTATACACATGATCAGTAGTGTTCCAGCTTAATGCTTGATAATAGTAATGTATATTCTGAGATAATCCTGTATCCTGATAGTTTGTCCCGGTGTTATTGTAGATTAATGTCCCTTCGCCTCTATTCCAAGATGCGACCAGGTTTCGTTCAATGCACGTCTTATCAGTCTTATCTCCCTTCGTCCACGAGAGGTCGATACGGGTTCTGTTCATTGCAGTCGCTGTAAATCCACTTGGGATGCCTGGGATATATTGTGCACGTGTGGTAAAGTTGTACACTTCACGAGTCCATTCAAATCCATCAGTTGCGTTTACATACCAGATAATATTCGTAATATACGGTAACGGGGTGATCAGACTTGCAGATTTTGTTCCATTTACTGCACCATTTGCACCCGCGCTAGTCACATATTGACCTTCAATCGTCCAATCAAACGCATCACCCTCAGGATCTTGGATCAAAACACTCACACTTGGTATGTTGATATCAAGGATCCCTGTGTTATCCGTCGGATTCTCACTTGAGAATATAGGAGGTTGGTTCACCAGTGGTGCTTCTTCCTCATCTCCTAATGTGGAGAATCCACTCGGATTGTATTGGTTGTTGTATTCAGTAGTAATCCATCCTGCTGTTTTTGTTTGACTGATGATGCGAGCCTCATCTATACTCCCAATATGGTATCGTTGGGTATCGAGGTCACCTCGCGCACCTATGTATAAGGGGAGGGTAGTACCAGCACCAGTAACAGCGGCATTCGTAGATTGGTTTACTAAAGAACCGTTTACGTAGATTCTAAAGTTGTGTGTTAATGCATTCCAGGTCACGTGAACAAGATGCCATGTGTCCTCAGCAGCACTGCCACCATATTGATAAAGCTGTGAAAAATCAGAATCTTGATCTTGTAGCCGAGTACGCACTTCATCAATTGGTAGATAAGTCGCATCATTCATATTATGGTAGAGTTGAAACGCTCCATAAGAGGTTGGGCCTGTGTATGGGCCAGTCGAGAAGAAGTAATGGTACACCATACTTGAGGTGGAGTTGGATCGGAACCAGCAGCTTGCGGTCCAGTTCTGGTTTGCACCAATACAATGCTGCGGGGCAGTGATGTAGTCGTTTCCGTCGAAATAACGACTTCCTCCGATTGTTCCTATAGCATTTGTTGATCCATAGTTTGTCCCATCGTCGTTATTTGTAGTGCTATCAAGGATACTGTTATTGAAATGCCAGACTCCTTTATAGTGTATATCCCATACTCCTTCGGGGTTTTGCTGATTACCGACAACGCCATTCCCATAATAGAGATATAAAATGGTGTCTGCAGTTCGGGAGAGACTTGAACTGTTCACCCACGCAACAAGTTGACCAGTGGTTCCGTTAAAAAGTTCGATCTCATGATTAAGTATCCCCGTATTATATTCCGTAAATACAAGATCATCACCATCATCTTGTGCATCTGTAGCAAGATCAGCATCTGAAGAGAGTTTAATTAAAACTGGGAAGTTTGTAAGGTTTGTAGCAACCTTTGTATGGTCAATCGTTATTTCCTTACGATACGCCCAATTGGTATTCCACCAGGTTCCCGGTCCTCGTTCTGTTTTAAACCAGTAGGTGTTGTTTGTCCACTGTCCACTCCCGGCAGAGTCAGTGGCCTTCACAGACCAAGAGTAAGTTGTGTTATATGCAAGTCCACTTACATCGACAGTGATAGTTCCATTATTGATTCCCGTCTCGCTTTTACTTCCAATATTTGGAGATGTGGTTATCGAGTACGTAATTGGATTTCCCTCAGGATCATTTAACGTTATGCTCAGTTGTGCAAGCGAGATCAAATTACCTATGGATCCATTCGTTGGATTCAGGTTTGTCATGACAGGTGGGTAATTTATCTTTGTCATAAACCAAAACGTTTTATTCATCCAATACGTCCCATCAAAAACGTTCACACTCCAATAGTATTTTGTGTTATAGGAAATCATCGCCGTTGGGATTTGACGATAGGTACCATTTCCAACGCTCGTGTTACTCCCGATAACAGTCCAGGTTCCTGATGCGTTGGTTTTAAACCAGACATTCATTGTGTTCCCTTGATAATCAATGACGTTCACAGTGAGTAGAGGATTTAAAATTGTACCGGTTGTACTATTATTTGGTACTTCATCAGTTACCTGAGGCACCTCGGGTCTTGTTCCTGTCTCTTTGGGAGTAACTATGTAGAATCCACCAGGGTTGTTCTGGTTATTATAGCAGGTGAGCAACCAGCTGCTATTTCGATTAGTTTTAGAAATACGTACTTCATCGATAACTCCACTAAAGAGATACCCAGCGGTGGGATATCCTGCCCATCGTGCACCGATTGAAACATTGACATTTCTATGGATAATACTATACGGTCGTGTTCCCGTGTTATCCGCCCAGGTTTTCAAAATACCATCACGGTAGATGATTGGCCAGCCACCAATCGTACCATTACTCGTCACTACCGCCGCACCATAATACCATGTTGATGTTCCAAGAGTGTCTGTTCCTCCCCCAAATTCTTGGTTCGCCCTGAATTGCGGATTTGGTTGTAAATGGAATTGATATTGATCATAATGAATACTGGCAGTAGGACTATCTCGTTTGTTAATGAGTGTTCCTTGGTTCGTAGTTGTCCGACAGTTAAACCATGCTTCAAGAGTAAAGGAGGATTCATTCGTAAAATCAAGGATATGACCAGCTGTCCAGGAGTTCTCAATCTTTATGACATCATCAGTTCCGTCGAAATCAACCCCGTAACCGATTTTCCCAATCACGTGATCCGCAGCATCCATACTCCCCATGTCAGTCCCATCGTTTGAATAATTTGTCGAATCTAGGATGCCACTTGTCCCAACGACTCCGGGGTCTTGGTTGAGATGCCAGACTGCAACATAGTCTGATTTCCAGACGCCATTTATATTCTGTTGATTGTCACACAAGGCATTTCCATAGTATAAATACACGACCGTATCATTGAGATGCGATAGACTTGTGACATTCACCCAAATGATGAGTTTCCCTGTTACCCCGTCAAATAGTTCATTTTCATGATGGAGTTGATTTCCGTTAAAGTCAGTGAAGACCAGATCATCACCATCATCTTGTGCATCTGTAGCAAGATCGGCATCGGAGGGAAAGGTAATTAAAACAGGGAAATTCGTTAGGTTCGAGGCGATCTGCGTATGACTAATTTCGATTCTTTTTCGATACATCCAGTTTGTGTCCCACCAAATACCGGGTTCTGGTTCTGTCTTGAACCAGTACGTCTTGTTCGTCCACTTTGGTCCATCATTCACATTCACACTCCAGTAGTATTTGGTATGATAGGAATTCATTGTTGTTGGGGTCTGTTGATATGTTCCATTGCCAATACTGAGGTTACTTCCGATAACGGACCAGCTCCCAGTAGCATTTGTTTTAAATGAGATATTCATCGTATCTCCATCAGGATCGTTTATCGTAATCGCGAGAGTTGGGTTTAACTTCACAAAACTTGTACCATCCACAGGAGTTGAGCTTGTAATTACTGGTGCTTGATTCCCTCCAAGTGTTTCTTCAGATCCAAGAGTGGAGAACCCAATAGGATTATTCTGATTGTTATAAGAGGTAGATAACCAGCTACTACTCCGATTAATTTTGGAGATACGTATTTCATCAATGATTCCAGGTAAAAGATACCCTGTGGCAGGATACGTATTCCATCGTGCACCAATAGAAACATTCACATTTCGATGTGTAAACACATAGGGTGGTGACCCTGCTCCTGGTGTATTTGACCATGTTCGTAATACACCATCTCGTGTGATGTTTGGCCATTCATTGGAGTCCACGACAGCTGCACCATAATACCAAGTGTTCGTTGATAATGTGTCAGATCCATAACCATATTCAAGTCCAGCTCTGAAATAAATTCCGTTAGTAACGGGGTCTAGATACATTTGGTATTGATCAGCATTACTAGGGACACCATCTCTTTTACATATGATTGTACCAGTTCTGGTTCTCGCAGTAAACCATGCTTCAATGGTGAACGGGCCACTCGTAAAATCAAGGCAATGGCCAACAACATTGGAGTTATCAATCCGGATCACATCATCAGTTCCATCGAAATCGATCCCATATCCGATCTTTCCTGTCACATGATCCGCAGCATTCATAGTTCCCATATCTGTCCCATTGTTGTAATATCGTGTTGAATCTTTGATACCACCATTCCCAGCAACACCTGGATCTTCATTGAGATGCCAGACCGATACATAGTTAGAGTCCCATACCCCTTTTGGGTTCTGCTGACTCCCACACGACGAGTTTCCATAATACATATACAATTTTGTATCCGCAGTCTTTGAGAGGTTCGTAACATTTATCCAGGCGACTAAACGACCGGTACTGTTATACATTTCAATCTCATGGTTCAACTTTGTTCCCGTTGCATTATTTATAAAAACAATATCATCGCCATCAGATTGAGTATGAGCTGCAAGATCTACATCGGAGGATAGAGAAATCAAAACCGGGAAATTCGTCAGATTCGCAGTAATCTTCGTATGATCAATGGTAATCTCCTTCCGATAACTGAATGAAGGATTCCACCAGGGATCTAATGGATTAAGTGGTTGTGGCGGCCCTTTTTGCTTTTGTTCTAAACCATCAGAGATATCGATATTATTTTGAGTTTGTTCAAATGTATCTAGGATGAGGATAGGATTGATGTCTTTTTGCAATGTCGGTGGAGATGGTTTGGTCGACACCGTTGTGTCCCTAAGGATGAATCCATTTGCAGGCACAAACGCACCAGCGATGAAGAGCGCTACAATCGCGAAACCAACAGCCTTCTTATAGATACTCATTTTATGGTTCATTTCTAAGTTCCCCCTTTCGTTAATTGACAAGTATGATACGCGTACATCCAGTACGCATAACCCGGATCAAGAGAATCAGACAACAGATAACTTTGACCAGACCGACTCCAACCATAGATAAACCCAAGAACCAACGGACTGCCTGTGGGATTATTGCTCGTGGTCGCCTGCGTCCAATTATAATCCACACCATCATACCTCACCACGAGATTCTGTTTTACGACGGAAACATCATCTGGGACACCCATAATGTTCCACAGCGTTGACAACCCAGTGATCACATTTGTCTCTGGTGGAATCACCGCGGACACTATAAACACGGAACAAGCCTGATACGCGTACATCC
>DATMXJ010000008.1:0-5151 GCA_035561675.1 Thermoplasmatota archaeon | reverse complement strand
AGGTAGACGAGACGGTCCAGGCCATCAAAAAAAATTCAGATCTCCCCGTCATCCTCTTCCCATCTGGCGCGAAATTCCTCAGCAAATACGCTGACGCGGTATTCTTCATGAGCCTTCTGAACTCAAATAATCTAGGATATGTGATCCGGGAACATGTCAAAGGAGCACCATTTGTCAAATACTCCGGGCTTGAGCCGATTCCGATGGGGTACGTCATCATAGAACCAGGGATGACAGCGGGTCGTATCGGAGAAGCTGATCTTATTAAAAGAAATGATATTCAAGCCGCGGTCGGATATGCCCTGGCAGCGGAATACCTTGGGATGAAGTTTTTCTACATTGAGGCTGGCTCTGGAGCTCCTGAACCTGTCCCCAATGAGATGATTCAGGCGGTGAAGAAAAACACATCTATCCCGCTCTTTGTCGGTGGGGGCATCCGAGACCCAGAAACCGCAAAGGAAAAAGCACATGCCGGGGCAAACGTCATTATTACCGGGACCGCTATTGAAAAAGATGCCCATTTCAAAACAACGCTCGCTCATATTATTCAAGCACTAGAAGGTTTGTAAGCTATGAGATATTTTGTAAGCATAGGAGGAGCCTCCGGTAGTATCTATGGCATCAGGTTAGTCCAAGAATTAAACAAGCAGGGTCACGAAATTCACCTGGTCGTTTCTGAAGGGGCAAAGAAAATCCTTCAACATGAAACGACATATACATATACGATCCTCAAGACACAAGCACATGCCGTGTACGACAATGATGATTTATGTGCCGGTCCAGCGAGCGGTTCATTCCCGCTTGATGGTATGATTATTATCCCCTGTAGTATGAAAACACTTTCTGCAATTGCGAATGGTTTTGGAGATACATTAACGTCCCGGGCGGCAAGTTGTTGTCTGAAGGAAGGACGAAAGGTAATACTGGTCCTTCGTGAGACGCCCTTGGACCTCCCAGGGATTACAAACATGCTTGCGGCAAAACAAAGCGGGGCAGTTATCCTGCCCGCCATGCCTGCGTTCTATCAAAAACCAGAACGAATCGAGGACCTTGTTGATTTCATCGTTGGGAAAGTCTTCGATCAGCTCGGCCTTCAACACTCGTTGTTCAAACGATGGAAATAATCAATGGTGTGACCAATGGAAATTACAGCATGTCCGGTTTGTGGAAGTAAGAATATCGGAATCGGAACCCTCGGTGACGGGATCATCTCCGGGTTATCCTCATGGAACGAGGTATGTAGGAACTGCGGCTATCAAGGGGCATCTCTTATCTTTGAATCTGAATCACAATATAATAAATTCTTAGAAGCTCTCACGTTTCAAAAAAAACAGGATGAAACACAAAAGACAGAAACAAAAGAAAAATCTGAACAAGGCACAGATGAAAAAACAACCATTCGTTCAGGAAAAAAGAACTATCTCTTTGAATTTATCGTATCTGTTGTTCTCACCATCGTGTTTTTCATCATCCTGTCTGGAAGTAATTATTTTGGCATGTATTCCAACCTTTTCTCCCAAAGCAATATCGGTAATATTGTAGTATATTTCCTTGGGAGTTTCGTAGGTGTCATACTCTTTTTCTTCCTTTTCATCGTGTTAGGAGAAACACTCTATCGAAGCATCCGTAGTAAGAAAAAATAATTCGTTACTCTTCACACAGTTGAATGAAATTCTTAAAGATCTGTTCCCCAAATTGTGTATGTTCCACCTCAGGGTGAAACTGCAGGCCATAGAACTGTTTTTTATTAAACCGCATCGCCTGAATTTTACAATTTTCACTTTCGCCAAGTTTCGTAAAATCCTTTGGCAGGACAGTCACCTCATCGTTGTGGGATTCCCAGATGATCGATTTTTTCGGCACCCCGATAAAGAGAGGGTCATCCTCGACGCAGAGGGTAAGTTCAATCTGTCCAAACTCAGGTGCCTTCGAAGGTTTAACCTTCCCACCAAAATGACGTGCCATGAATTGATGACCTGCACAAATCCCTAGAATCGGAAAATCAGCGTTATCGAGATATTCCGCGCAATTCCCTAACGTGCCATCCAGTCCTATCCGTGGTGCTCCGCCTGAGAGAACAAGACCATGTATGTTTTCTTTTTGTAATTCCTTCATCAGTGTCGTGTTCGGTACGATTTGTGTCTCAACCTCGAGGTCACGGAGCGTGCGCCATTCACGATGCGTCCATTGTCCACCGTTATCAATCACGTAGATGCGTACCATACTGGTTATTCCCACTCGACCGTACCAGGAGGTTTGTTGGTCACATCATAGACGATGCGATTCACTTTCTCCTTAAGGGTATTGGTGATTTTTGTTGAGATTGTATCAAGCACCTCATGTGGAATCGTGCTATAATGGCAGGTCATCGCATCGACGCTCTGCACGGCACGGATCGCAATCGTGTTCCCATAGGCTCGTTTGTCGCCATGTACTCCTACGGTTTTTATGGGAATCAACACCGCGAAATACTGCCAGGGTAGTTCCATGAGCCCTTGTTCTGCCGCTCGTTCGATTTCCTTCTCAACGATATCGCAAGCTTCTCTCACAAGTGTAGTGCGTTCTGGGCTAGCCTCACCAATGATACGAATGGCAAGCCCCGGGCCGGGGAATGGTTGCCGTTCTGACACCTGTAGGTTCAATGCACGAGCGACTTTCCGCACCTCATCCTTATAGAGATCGCGAAGCGGTTCAACGAGTTTCAATTTCATATCCTTGGGCAATCCACCAACATTATGATGTGACTTAATCGTATCACGCAGACCACCACCTGATTCGATCCAATCAGGTGCGATTGTTCCCTGCACGAGGTAATCGATTTTTTCCTTTCGTCCAACTTGTTCGAAAATTCTGATGAATTTTTCCCCGATGATCTTACGTTTTTTCTCCGGATCTTCAACTCCTTTTAACGCTTGACAATACTCCTTACTTGCTGTAATGTACCGATAATTTAATCCAAGGTCTTCCATCATTTGTTTGACTTGTGCGGATTCGTTCTTCCGCATGTACCCGGTGTCCACATGCACAGCGATTAACTGTTTTCCAATCGCTTTGTTGACCAATGCGGCACAGACAGTACTATCCACCCCACCAGAGAATGCAATCAGTGCTTTCCCCTTGATATCTTTCTGAAGAGTTGAAATTGTTTTTTCTATAAATTTCTCTGAATGAAACATCTGATAAGCCTCTATCTGGACAGTGCTTTTTCCCGCATTTTTTTCCGATACTCAAGTAATTTTTTTTCCAATTTCGTATCTTTCACAGCAAGGATTTCTACTGCAAGCAATGCCGCGTTCTCCCCTCGATCCAGACCAACCGCTCCAATAGGGATCCCTGGCGGCATTTGAATGATGGACAGAATAGCATCGAGATTGACTTTCCCGCTCACGGGAACCCCGATAACTGGTTTGATCGTGTGGGCAGCAATGGTCCCAGGTAACGCAGCTGACAGACCAGCGATTCCTATGAAAACGTCAGCATCGCTTTTTTCAACGATTTTTTTCAGCAAATCCGGAGTACGATGCGCAGAAGCAATCTTTATATCATAAGAGACCCCAAAATCCTCGAGGATAGCCTTTGCTTTTTCTGCAACAGGCGTATCGGAAGATGACCCCATGATGATCTGTATTTTCATAGTCTCACATCAGGAAATACCGTCACCATATAAATAGTTTCAACCTCCTCTTTTCCCTATCGTAAACTAATTATATCACATCTTAATGTTCAGTTCTCGAACTAGGAACGACCATGAAATTAGTGATTTGTGAGAAAAATATTGCTGCGAGAAGAATCGCGTACATTCTTTCCGGTGGTCAAGTAAAAAGTACGCATCATGGGAAAATCCCTGTGTATTCGTTTACAAAAAACAATGAGCCATGGGACGTGATCGGGTTGAAAGGCCATATTATCAACCTTGATTACCCCAGTGGTTTTAATCAATGGACAAAGATCCCCCCTCATGAGCTTATCGAGGTGGAGCCTTGTAAAAATGTCAGTGAAAAAGAGATCGCCTCCGCATTAAAAACCTTGGTGAAAGATACTCCTTCATTGATTGTTGCGACTGATTTTGATAGAGAAGGTGAACTCATTGGTGTGGAGGTTGTCGACCTTCTGCGAAGCTATAATCCTGCTCTTACCAATATAAAACGAGCAAGATATAGCGCGATCACCCCCTATGAAATCAATACCGCTTTTGACAATCTCACTGAGGTGGACTATAATCTTTCTTATGCTGGTGAAGCACGCCAAGTCATCGACTTAGTATGGGGCGCGGTCTTAACACGATTTATCTCGTTAACGTCCCGTCGTCTTGGACGAGATTTTCTTTCCATCGGTCGAGTGCAATCACCGACGCTAGCCTTGCTAGTTGAACGGGAAAAAGAAATCAGATCCTTCATCCCAAAACCATATTGGGTGCTTCTAGCGCAACTGAAGAAAGACAAACCCGTCGATACTACCCACGAGCACGGGGTGTTCAGGGAAGAACAACCCGCTCAGGAACTGTATGATAAAATCAAGGACAGTAAAGAAGCACTTGTCAAAGAAGTAAAAAAAATTGTCACCAACGAGCTTCCACCCGCTCCTTTCAACACCACGACGTTTATCCAGGCAGCCTCGTATCTAGGTTTTTCCGCGGCAAAAGCAATGAGCCTAGCTGAGGAACTGTACATGATGGGGTTGACATCGTACCCTCGAACAGATAACACGGTCTATCCACCCTCGTTGAACATCAACAGTATTTTACAAAAATTATCACAGGCTCATTTCTCAAAAGAGATTAAAGAAATTCAAACAAATGGAAGAAACTACCCAACACGTGGAAAACAACAAACCACGGATCACCCCCCGATTCACCCTGTTGATGCGCCATCGAAAAAACTCGGCGCTGACATGGAAAAAATCTATGAACTTATCTGCAGGCGATTTTTTGCCACCCTTGCCAAAGATGCAATCTCTGAGACAACCGACGTCTGGTTCGATATCTCCGGGGAGAAATTCGTCACGAGCGGCTACAGACTTGTCGAAGCAAACTGGAGGCACCTCTATCCGTATTTTAAAGAGAAAAAGAAACAGCTTCCAGAACTCATTGAAGGAGAAAAACTCGAGATCATGAAAATAACGATTAAAAAAGATTCTACAAAACCACCCCAG
>DATMXJ010000007.1:0-4825 GCA_035561675.1 Thermoplasmatota archaeon | reverse complement strand
GAGTTTAATGCCCAAATAATCGTTTGGTCATGATCGTGGCATAACTTCCTTTCGATAATGAAAATGATATTTGAATTTTATATCGTTCTACGTTCCCTTTGCTGTTCAGTTCGTCTCTCTCCGACGTACCAATCGTTAAATCTTCAGCTTTTAGCAGAACTTGCCGTGCTCGTGTTTTAAAGAAATTTCCTGTTTCATCCTCGATCCTAAAATCAGTCAATCTCAGTCCTTCTTTCGCAAGCACATGATCAATAACCTTTCGTTCATCATCAGTAATTGTCATCTGATCACTGATGGTCTGAATCGTCTGCGGGAGCCTTCCATGTTCTTGCTCTGAGAGAGTGGTAAAGAACAAAAGTGATCCGATCGCGTATTCCACCGAGTACAACTTCTTTTTCTCAATAGTATTTTTTAGGATTTCTTTGACACATTCATTCCACAAAAAGCTTTGGTATGCATTCACGTACATTTCTCGTAGATGCGCAGGGATCTTCCGGTATGCGGCACACCAGTCGTTTGTCTTTAAATATTCTTTCATCACCAGTGCAAATGCTTTGTTGAACACTCGTACAGCCGCAAGATCATTCCAGGATGACAGGATCCTTCGTTTTTCGTCCTTGATCTTCTTCGGTTCCGATTTCTGATACGCAGTGAGATATTGTTTGACTGCTGTTTCATAATGTTTCAGAATCAATTCCTTTCCAATGAACACCTTATTAATGACACTGCCGAACCGCTGTGAATCAAAATAATTCGGCACACCAGATGTAGCGATTGTCTCAGCCCGCAGGGAAATATCCGCAAGCTCAACATCCTTTATATCACGGACAATAATCGTAAACCGATTCCCAGCAAGATCACCTATCTTGATTTTCTTCCGAGAATATCCAACCAATGTTAGAACCACAGTATCCAACTTCAGACCCTGCACGTTATACTTCGTCGGAATCGAAACGTACTGTCGAGCAAGGGCATGCTTGTCTTTCAGTCCCGCATACCCAATCTCAAAAAGAGAAATTCGAAGTCGCTGCGCGATCCGACGGATCGCATCAAACGTATCCACCTCCTGTTTCTGCAGTAAAAAAATGGTGTGTTCATCCTTCTCCGATACTATCGGGTAATCTGGGATCTCCTCGACAACGAAATCAGCTGGCAGTTGCTTCAATTTCATACGGAAAACACAAACACTAAAATAATCAGAGCATATAACCCTGTCCATAGGGGCTGAAACAGTATGTATCTTTCAAAAGAGGAAGAAAAAATCCTTCATGGCGAACAGGGTGAAGTCCCTGAACGTATGCTGCGTTTACTTACCCAACTTGGTGACATCTACGGTGCAGACAAAATGATCCCAGTCGGCTCAGTACAAGTCGCTGGTGTCTCCTACAAATCCATCGCAGACCCAGGAACGGAGTTTCTTGAGGACCTCGCAGGAAAAGGAGCAAAAGTAAAGGTTCTTACGTTCCTGAACCCAGCAGGCATGGACTTGGAGAACTGGGAGACTTTGAAATTCCCAAAAGAGTTTGCAAAAAACCAGCTCCGCATCATGGATGCGTTCAAAAGTATGGGTATTGTGATTACCGCGACCTGCACGCCATATCTTGCGGGAAACCTCCCAAGGTTCCGTGAACATATCGCCTGGTCAGAATCTTCAGCGATCTCATTTTCTAACTCAGTGATTGGTGCACGGACCAACAGAGAAGGAGGACCTTCTGCTCTCGCGGCGGCGATCCTTGGGAAAACACCAAATTACGGTTTCCATCTGTGGGAAAACAGACAACCATCCATCAAAGTAAAGATAGAGACAGATCTGACCTTCGATGCTGACTTCGGCGCTCTTGGCTATCATGTCGGCAAACAAGTCAAAAACAAGATCCCGTACTTCACCGGTATTAAAGACGCGGACACTGACCAGCTTAAATCACTCGGCGCGGCTATGGCAGCGTCAGGTGCGGTTGCACTCTATCACGTCGAAGGACTCACCCCAGAAGCAGACCTCGTGAAAAAAGACAACCTTGAAACCATCACAGTCACAAAAAAAGAACTAGACGAGGCATACGCGAAACTCAACACTGGCAAAGAACCAGACATTGTCATCCTCGGCTGTCCCCATGCATCACTCCGAGAGATATCGGCTGTCGCAGAGAAACTCAAAGGAAAACATCTTAGAAAACCAGTCTGGGTGTGCACCTCCCGGATGATGAAAGAAGCAGCAGAGCGTATGGGATACTCAGAAATCATTGAAAAAGCAGGAGGGTATATCGTCGCGGACACCTGCATGGTCGTCTCACCTATCGAAGACATGGGGTACAAGACCACAGGGGTCAATTCCGGCAAAGCAGGTAACTATTTGCCTGGTTTCTGCAAACAAAACGTGTGTTTCGCAAATCTCGATAAACTCCTGGAGGCTGCACTATGATGAAAGGACGAACCATCTCACCGGGGAAAGTGAAAGGCATCGCTTTAGTTTCCAAAGAACCGATCGGGTTCTATGGCGGCATCAACATCAAAACCGGCATTGTCATTGAAAAAGGCCATCCACTGGAGGGGAAGAACGTTAAAGATAGGATTCTTGTGTTCCCCTGCGGGAAAGGATCCACGGTCGGCTCTTACGTCATCTACGGGTTACAAAAAAATGGTGTCGCCCCTAAAGGGATCATCAACAAAGAAACAGAGACTATTGTCGCAACCGGTGTCATCCTCGCAGGTATCCCTTGTGTAGATAAGATCGATATCGACCAGATAAAAGACGGAGACACGGTGGTGTTAAATGCGGATAATGCGACTGTTGAAGTCGCAAAATAATCTCAATTTTTTCCGTTATGCGAGAGAACCTCTGTGTTCTTTCCTTTTCGTTTCTTATAAGGATCTAGTATAAAAAGAATAACCCGGTCAAATCAGTAGCAATCAGGACAATTCTATCACTATTTTTAAAAATCTATAGCAGCGCACGCATATTCCATGATACCCCGATCCCATGAATCGGCACCTGGTGATCACCTTTATCATCAGTCCAGGAGACCGTCCCATCAATCACACAATACCCGATCTTCATCCCTAGATACGAAGGGAACTTCCAGATCTGGTTCGTCGCATGGGTAATTGAAATATCACCGTTCAATGTCGTTTTCGTCCCATACAAAAGGGATTGACTGACCAGATACAGTGGATTAATGCTTGGGTCAGCCTTGATGCTGAATGCAGAGGGGAGTCTCACCAGAGGGAACACCTTTTCATCCCTTTGCGTGATTTTCAGATTCACATCCTTCAACTCGGTAATGGTTTCTCCACGGTCAGTGGTAATGAGAAGCGTTCCAAACGGATCAAGAGACGACAATGCACCTGAGATCGCCTGAGGACTTGGAAGATAATTGGCTGCGTAGATGTCCCAGCCGTTATCCAGTGTCAGTGTGAACCAATCCCAACCACCAATGAACAGTTTTCGGATCGCATTGGGCGTCCAAGAGTGCTCATGGGAACCAGTTCCTTTAACAGCGTAGGTCTTCCCATCGATGGTAATCGTCCCAGACACGTCACAGCCAAGTATTACATAATTGGCTACTTCGCTATCTGATTTCTCAATCACATGCGACCCAAGAGCCCAGACGGGAAGCGACTTTGCTGTGAAATCAAGATCAATCATAATCTCATGTGCCGCGTCGACATCAGGGTTTTGGACATGGACATGCCAACGTGGATATGACCCTTCAGCCCAGCTGTCCTCAAATTCGACTTTCACACCAGGAGAACCAGCAATCAGAGTCCCATCTTTCAGAATCCCGAGATGATGCTCCTTGTTGACCATCCCGCCATACGTTTCACTGTTGTTCCCAAGGATGCTGACAACCAGCAAATCAGGTTTGTTGGTCCCAAACAGATCACCTCGAGCCATATGGTTAAAGCTGACCGCAACAGCCCAATCTTTTAACTGACTCGAACCATCAGTAAACACTGCATTAAAATACCACCATTCCCGGGAGGTACGCAGTTCGTTGAAATGAACCCCTTCATCTTCAGGGGATACATCACGGCGATACGCGGGAACAAGAGAGGTCGGTGGAGCTGGAATCTGTTCTACCGGCAGAGGAGTGACCGTAGTGCCATTCTTCCCAGGGGGATTGGTATGAACATTTGGGAGAATCATACTGATATAATCTGCCTTGACCAAAAAAAGTGTCGTAGAGACAATGAGTACGACGATGATGATCGTATCAATCTTTTTGAATTTCATTCTCCACCAAACGATATCGTTATACTGTGCTTCGGATAGGAGAATATTAATAGTTTTCTTTACAATCGGTACCCATTTCCTCTACGCGCAAATTATTATAATACAGTACAATTACCACCCCAACTAGGCTCGGAGGCATTGTATGATAGAAAAACACGATATAGAAGCTTGTTTTATTGAACTTGCGTGGATACAGGATAAAAGCCTCAGAAACAAGGTCGTGAACGTATGGAAAAACGCTGCCGACCGAGGAAAATGGCAGCGACTCCAGGAAATCCCTTTTACTCTTATTTTCGAGAACTCAGGGTTGCTTGTCGACCATACCAAACGGATAACAGCACTGGTTCGAAATGTTGGTAATACCCGACAAGAGATTCTCAATAAAGATTATCTCATCGCTGGTGCTTTGCTCCACGATGTTGGAAAACTCCTTGAATACGAACTAAAAGATGGGAAAATTCTCAAAAGTGCATTTGGGGAGAAAACACGCCATCCTGCGGCTGGTGCCCAACTTGCTGATGAATGTGGTCTTCCAAAAGAAGTCGTACATATCATCGCAGCACATTCTCATGAAGGCGATACTATGAATAGGAC
>DATMXJ010000006.1:0-6552 GCA_035561675.1 Thermoplasmatota archaeon | reverse complement strand
AGTAAATGACGAGGTTGATGCGCTCCTTACACCAACAGGGAATACCCCGCTCTATACAGACCTGAAAAACTTGTTTGCAGAGGTGCTTCATAAACAGTATCAGAAAAATGAGTACGTCAAGCAATTTACGACACGAATCCCTGAGAACCTTGAGAAGATACAGAGAATGGAAACGATCTTCCGCACGAGGATCCTTGATACTCCAGAGGTCGTCTTTACAGTTCTGAAAGACCAGCAGAAACGATTGCTCGACGCACAACGTACCTATGGAGATTATATTTCACCTGAGCAATGGTGAATCGCGGTAGAATAAAAAAAAACTATATCGCACTATAAATAAAATCTAAGGATATGTTATTAAAGGAGAACATTGTTATTAAATTGTAAAGGAGGAAAATCATCTGATACAGAAAGCTCTTGCGGTTGGATTGTTACTGTTACTTGTTCTTGATTGTGTTGTTCCTAATGTATCAACTATTGAAGAAAACAAAGGTGATGATGAGGTAGAACTTTGGGAATATTTGAATGATTGGTCTGTCCATTCTGACGATTCAAATAGTAGGATAGAGCCTATTTGTTCAATTGTTCAAAGTGGAGAATCGGTCGTAAATAGAAATCATCAAGGATTCGAGCCTATTGATGGTCCAATGAATTCTCCTTGGCCGATGTTTGGACATGATGTGATTCATACCTGCCGAAGCACCATTAGCACAATAAACATCACAGGAACTGAGATTTGGCGAAAATGTGAAAATAGGTCAGGATCGTTTTGGGGGTCACCTCTCATCGACAATAATAATATAATTTATTTTGGAGCTTGTGCCGATAGCGCCTTGAACGCATTTTATCCTAATGGAACAAGAAAATGGAGGTATATCTCAGATGGATCGGTTTGGGCGACACCAGCGATTGCCGAGGATGGCACAATCATCTTCCCAACTTGGGGTGGTTACAGCACTGTCCATGCAGTATATCCGAATGGTACAGTAAAATGGACGTATCGAGATGGTTATGAAGCTCATTCACTATCTTCACCAGCAATTGGAAACGATGGAACTATTTATTTTGGAACCGACCATTATCCAAATTATAATATCTATGCGATAAATGCTAATGGTACACTACAATGGAAATATAGCACTGGTTTTATCACGAATGGTGCTCCTGCGATTGGTTCTGATGGCACAATATATATCGGTTCTGGCGACCACCACTTATATGCTATGAATCCTAATGGGACGCTCCGCTGGCGGTTTGACGCAGGTTCAGATATCAAAGGAGCAGCGACCATAGTCTCGGATGGCACCATTTACATCCCTGCTTTTAATGGCTATTTCTATGCCTTGGCTCCGAATGGCATGCTTCTCTGGAAAGGCTATACAGGAGATAGCGTGGCAGCAGCAGGGCTCGCCCTTGCGATAGATGGTACGATTTATATTGGCACAGAAAAGCTGCGTGCATACAACCCGAATGGATCACTCAAATGGGATATAGAACTCCCTGGAGATGTTTATGGTTCAGTCCCTGCAGTCTCTTCAGATGGAACGATATATGTGAGTGCAGGAAGTTGTCTTGTAGCTATTAATCCCGACGGTACTGAACGCTGGAGAAAGGAAATCGCTAATGAGCAGATTCGTTCATCACCCTGCATCGGTCCAGGTGATAGGATTTATGTTGGATCCAATGAACATTATTCAAATAATTGGAATTTACACGCCTTCGGTCTTGGTCCCTTGAAAACTGAAGCACAAGGACCCTATCAGGGGATAGCCACTTACAGCCTAAAATTCACAGGAATTGCCTTTGGAGGTACGTTACCCTATCAATATCATTGGGATTTCGGAGACGGGAATACCAGTGATGAACTCGCTCCAACCTATATTTATTCCTTCGCAGGAAATTATTCCGCGACCTTCACGGTAATTGATGGTGATGGAAATAGTAGCAATGATACCGCCACAGTTCACATTGATAAGGCACCTTTTACCGTATCTTTTACGAAACCAAAGAAAGGGCTCTATATCAATGATAAGCGAATCATCCCCTTACCAAACAAGGTTTATGCAATCGGACCTATTACATTCGAGGTCCTGGTAAGCGAGCCAGAGATTGAAC
This sequence comes from Thermoplasmatota archaeon, assembly GCA_035561675.1. Classification (GTDB taxonomy): domain Archaea; phylum Thermoplasmatota; class E2; order DHVEG-1; family DHVEG-1; genus SM1-50. The sequence continues at coordinate 4,437 of DATMXJ010000006.1, read as the reverse complement.
GTGTTGAATTTTATATTGATGATATTTTAATGTCAACCGATACCGAACAACCCTATTCTTGGACCTGGGACACTATGACGTTCTCCAAGCATCATGTAGCTGTCTATGCATATGATAAAACAGGACAAGAGGGAAGTACAGGTTTCTTGATGTCCAAATTCTTTTAAGATCAAAAAATGGATTTTATGTTCAAATTTTTATTCTGCATATAACCTCCCTATTTGTGTGCAAAGCCTATTTATAGATTTTTTTGTCCAAGGCGAAAAGAAACAAGGAGATCACCCGTAAAATAAGTTTATTAAGAAAAAGGTGTTTTCAACGATGATTCCCATGGAACTCAAAGAAGTCATTCGAAATCGTCACAGCGTCCGAAGCTTTTCTCCAACACCCATCCCAAAAACAATACTTGATGAAATCCTCTTCTCCGCAAATCAGGCTCCATCTGCAGGGAATCTCCAGGCAAGAGATTTCATCATCATCGATGATCAAAGGATAAAAGAACAGCTCTGTGCAGCTGCTTTGGATCAAGCTTTTCTTACCGAAGTACCAATCATTATTGTCGTCTGCTCAAATCAGAAACGCATCACCCCGTATGGAACGAGGGGGAAGGATCTGTACTGCATCCAAGACGCATCCGCTGCGGTTGAACACATACTTCTTGCCGCGGTAGATAACGGTTTAGACGCCTGTTGGGTGGGTGCTTTTGATGAGCAGACTGTTTCAAAAATATTACAGGTGCCTTCCTATATCAGACCCGTTGCTCTGATTCCCCTTGGATATTCAAAGAAAAAAGGGACAGCGTCCAGAAGAATGGATATCAAGAATCTCGTTCATTTCAATCATTGGTAAAAAAAACAAAACAGAATCTCAGATATATTTTTAAAGCATGAGTCTTATATTAATATATTAAGGGGTACAAAATCTTGAGTAGAACTCTAGTGACGCAGAAATACTTGGCAGTTGGAATCATTCTGTTGTTTGTTGGAACCTGCATTAGTCCATCCACGGCATATACTATGGAGAAAACACAGTCGACATCACGAGGCAACAGGATGTATGTGGGTGGGAGTGGACTAGAGAACTATACACGGATACAGGATGCGATAGACAATGCAAGTGAAGGAGACACTGTTTTTGTCTACAACGGATGGTACTACGAAAATATTGTGATCAATAAATCAATTATCGTATCCGGTGAAGATAGAAACACGACGTTCATCCTGGGAGAAAACGATTCAGATATCGTACGGATGACAGAATGTAGCGCCGTGTTCACAGGATTCACCATTCAAGAATACCATGAAGGGGGTTTTTCCGGTATCTATATCAGTGATTGCTGGTCAAGTCAAATCAGCCAGAACAACGTGATCTCCTGTGAGAACGGCATCCTCGTAGCCAATTCCGAATCAATCCTTGTCTCAAATAATCTCATCCAGAACTGTTCTTTTGGTATTTTGGAGGTTATCACCGGGAACATCACGGTAACGGAGAACAGGATAGAAGGGAACGGAAAAGGATACGGGATTTGGATTGAGGCAACAATGTTTAAGAATTATATCACAAGAAACAGTATCACGAATAATACGGTGGGGATCTTCCTTTTTTTCACAATGCATTCCATGATTCAGGAGAACAACTTCCTAGACAATCAACAACAGGCATTCTTTGCAAATTCTTTTTTTACCAAATGGCAGCAGAATTACTGGAACCGGGCTCGTCTCTTACCCAAGGTAATCATCGGTGGGATAGGCAGCACATTGATTATTCATAAGATGATCCCGTTTTTTAATGTCGACTGGAAGCCTGCCCAAGAACCATATGACATCCAAGGATAAAGAACCACAATAACTGTTGGAACGAGGAAAGATTAACGCTCACCATTATTTTTTTTTCAGAGGATGATTTTATCAATCACCAAAACCATTAAGACCTTTGACTGATTTCACACAACACCCGAATCGGGAATATCAGAAATCAAATTCATTCTGTTATTGATATCTGAAGGTAATTGAATGAGCAAAAAATTAGTAATAGGAAGCGAAAAACCACCTAAAGATTTTATTTTGTCTCTGATCGCGGGGATACTCATAGTAAGCAATACAGTGCTCCTGGGAGTTGCAGCGAGGTGGTTTCCTGGAATGATACCGACGCTTCCAGGGTCAGCCAATGACACAACGGTTCTCTATCGTCTTACAGCTCTTGGCCTGATATTTGGTGTTCTCGTATTACTTGGAGCCATAATGCTACACATTAGACCGGTAAACAAGAAAGCGTGGGGCATCATGATACTCGTGTTCTCGATACCCAGTGTAGTCACGGGTGGCGGATTCATAATAGGTTTTATATTGGGTATAATAGGTGGAGCAAAAGCACTCTTACGGAAATCAAATGTGCAAGCTTAAAGAATTTGACATACACGTCTTCAGGTGGACCTAAAATGAATGAAAACGAAGAGGAATACACGGGATATGTCAAGGCTTTGGATAAATCGCGTGTCACCATGTTGTCTCTTTTTTCAGGTTTTACATTCAGTGCTATAACGCTACTGCTTGACCAGCTTCCAGACCCAAGTAGTTTCATCTCACAACTCACTCTCTTCTTCTTAGTTGTCTTATTCGACTTATGCCTCTTCTTGTTAGCATGGCAAACCATAATCATGATTGGTACGTGGAACGTAAGTAAGGTACCAGCACATGCGAAGTGGGAGTTGTCCGTTTTCAATTTGTTGTTGATGATCGTTTTCATTTTGTGGGGTTGGTCAGTAGTGTTGATGTTTCTGTTACGGAATCTGACCTTCCTCACGCTGGTGTCAGGTGGATTATGGGTGGCGGTCATTGTCAGCGCAGTAGTAGTATTACGCGGCATGGTCAAACGCTTAGGATGGTCAGTCAAAAAGGAACTAAAGCATATCAGAGATAATCAATGAGAGTATGTCGTATATTTCACCAGGTTAATACGACAATAGATGAAGGCTGACAGCCACATTGAATTAGAAAAAAACTCAAAGTTTCCTAGACGGTTCCGAACTCATTTTTACATATAGACAATTCCCTAAGAACGGGCAACTATTTACGCTAGTTGATATTTTTATTCCTTTTAAACCTACGATTCCTGGTGGAGGACGGACGAGGCCGATGGTAAAACAAGCGCTGTTGATATCTAGGACAACTTAAGGAGAATCAGTGACTTGTAACTCCTTCACTGGTGTTCCATCGCTCCAGAGACCCATGAACCGTTGCTCTGAAGTATTCCCAAGACAATATTCCCTGTTTATCCCATAAAAAGCATAATCGGTGAGTGCATCAAACAGTTTCCAGGTAGAATAATAATCCATCGCATCAGTTTTTCCAAACCCGGCTAATGGAATCGTCGGAGTAAGGGGAGCAGAATGATCAGCAATAAGATGAGGTTTACCATATGTATCGGTAACCTGAGTCACGAAGTCCTTGTTTTCTAAGGGTATATTCTCTGCTCCATAAAAAATCTGTTTTTCCATCCATTTCTTTATGAGTGGATCATCTTCCCCATAAATTACTATCATCAGGATTGAACCAGGTATTAAACTAAGATTAGTCATCCAAGCCACTGCTTGTATCGGCATAATTGCTTTTGGGACAGGTATTCCCTCAGATTCAGCCAACACAGCCATATCACAAGTGATACCACCACCATAAGAATGCCCTACAATAGCAAAATGATCAAGTTCAGGTTTCACATGATCCCCTTGTTCTAATTCATGAAGAGCATTTTTTACCGCTGTTATAGCATTTGAATAAAAATGAAAAACTCCGAGTGGTAACCACGTTTGTTGATATCGAGGATACACCACGATATTGCCTCGTCTCACGATATGATTAATCCATGTTTGATACCAAAACGGAAATATTGCTCCATAGCCATGATTAAAAACGATTAAGGGGGCAGTCGCTGGTGTTGGATCAGCAGGTTCAAAGAGCCAATACTGCAGAACATCTACTCCATATCTATGGACGATAACCCCTGAATGGGAATAATTTGATCCTCCAGGTCCGATTGGAGGTTGTTGGGGTGGCGTCGGAGGAGCAATTAGTATAGAACCTGTTGAAATCAGTCCCGTAAATATATTGAGCATAATCAGTGAACAAACAAAGATAATCCATACCTTTTTCATAACATTTCCTCCAATATACAAATTTATAACACTGTTCTCCTTTAAAAACATATCTTTAGAATCAGAAGTATTCGCACGGTTTTAAGATTCTGATTTTAGTACTGGGTAATATGATGATGGGAATTTTTTAGTGGGAAAATTTGGTGGTGGAGCAATGAAAAAATTCGTATAATGTTAGCCAAGGATATAAAAGAGAGTAAAGAATATCAAGAATATCATCTATGGCACTTGGTGGAATCATCATAAAAAAGTGCAATATAAAAAAACCGACAAGATACTGATACTCC
>DATMXJ010000005.1:0-2946 GCA_035561675.1 Thermoplasmatota archaeon | reverse complement strand
ACTCGTACGCCTTTAATTGTATCCCATCACGCTCATCTTTTCCTGCTTTGACTACAGAAGAAGAGCCAAAGATTAATGCATGAACGTTCCCTGTGATTCCCTCATCAAACGAGACCCATGGTTTTTTTCCCATATCGACATCATCTGGTGTTTGTATCAACCAAAGCACCGGATTTTCTTGTGTATATTCGGGATGTAAATCCACTCGATATTCCTCGACAGTATTTTGTTCTGAATAGAGGTGAAAATAGGGGTAGATCTCCCCGAAGTTCAAATCCGCAATTGATGTGCTTCGCATCCCACCACACTGCAACGAGGCATATGTTCCATCGGTGTTCGACTCGGCATACACCTGGTATTCTTTCAACGTCTCATGGATCACATGGACCTGAATTCGTTCTGAGGACGTTGGGCAATAATAATATTTGTAGATTGCAGTGGTCTGAAGATCATCTCCTAGGGATCTGCTGAGTATTTTACAGGAGACCATGAGATTCCCGTCACAGAGAATCTCTTTCGTAATTAATTCTTGACTCGTTGAATTAAATTGCCACATTTCGGCCCCGTAATAATAGGAGTACTCGAACGACGCGATCGCTTCCCCGTTTTTTGGCATCACATCTGTTGATCCTTCCTGAAGTTTTGTCACATATTGTGATGTGGAGTACCAAAGGAATTGTCCTTCTTGTGCTACGACATAGCGAATTGTATCTTGTTGTGATATTTTATAAAAATGGGATTCCAAAGGATACCCGGGTATCGGTTCATAGAAATAGGAGGAATCCGCGATAGACACATGATCAGGGTAATCCGGAGAAGTGGTTGGTGATTCATCGTAATAGATATAATATCGCTCGGTTCCGTCAGTCTGTGGGGGAATCAGAAACACAATATTACAGGAGGTGATATGGGTCTCATCTGAATATTTCATATTATAGAGCTGGGATTCGAGTTCAATGTCATCATCTTTGTTTTGGAAGATTACCCGCACAGAATGATAGGTTTCGTTTCTCGCCCAACAGGGGGAATCAAATCGAATCGTGGTATCGACAGGCTGGTTGGCTGCAGATTCCTTGCTAGTGATAGAATCAAGTATAATTTCTTGGCGAAAAGACCAGGCATCATCCCACCATCCATCCTGTGCTGCAGGCACGTGGAGAGGCAGTAGGGAGAGAAGAAAAATCCCTAGAAGGAATGAAACACGTATCGTCCTAGTCTTCATACCGAGGAACAGACCCCCCACTTTTAATATATTTATCTACAGATAATTATCATCATGTATTATATTATTCTTTGTGCAAGGAAAAAAACATAGGGTTATCAAATTACATGGCCTTTTTTTATCACGGTTTCGACCAGATTTATCCCGAAATGATAGGGGAGGAACTGATGGTTCGGACAATCAAGGATTAAAACATCAGCTTGTTTGCCTTTCTCAAGACTTCCGATGGTATGTTGCATCCCGATGGCGCAGGCAGCGTTAAACGTCGCTGCAGTGATCGCTTCAGCGGGGGTCATCTGCATCTTCAGACAAGCGAGTTGAATAATCAGCTGCATATTTTCTGTCCAACAATTCGGGTTCAGATCAGTTGCTAACGCAACCGGAACACCACACTCAATAATCTTTCGTGCGGGGGCGTACTGCTGCATCATCAAACAGAAGGGAGTTCCAGGGAGAAGCACCCCGATGACGTGTTTTTGCGCCATTGCACGTAAACCAGCCTCCGAGGATCGTAACAGGTGATCTGCGCTCATCGCACCAACCTCTGCTGCGAGTGATGCCCCCCCGGTGTCAACGATCTCATCTGCATGAATCTTGGGGATTAGACCGTACTGTTTTCCTGCTTCAAGGATCTTCTTTGCTTGTGCAACCGTAAAAACACCTTTTTCACAAAACACATCGCAGAACTGCGCGAGCCCCTTGGTTTTCGGAAGCATGTCTGTTAGAATCGTTTGAATGTAATCGTTTGCCTGTGTGTGTTTTGGGATCGCATGCGCACCAAGAAACGTCGAAACAAGATCCATGGAATGAGTCTCCTGCAGTCTCTTCTGAACCCTTAACAGCTTCAGCTCGTTTTTCACATCAAGCCCATACCCGGTTTTCGCCTCGCACGAAGTAGTACCATATCGAAGCATCGTATCAAGACGTTTCTTGCTTTGCTGCAGCAACTGGGTTGGAGAGGCTTTCCGGGTCTTCTCAACAGTATAAAAAATCCCTCCACCACGTCTAAGAATCTCCATGTACGGCACACCAGCGAGCTTCAAGCCCAGTTCAGACTCACGAGACCCTGCGAATACGACATGGGTATGAGGATCGACAAACCCAGGCATAACAAGTTTTCCTGACGCATCAATCACAGTCTCTGCCTTGTACCGGAGATTCCGACCAACATCAACAATCTGACCATTCTGTATCGCGATTGATCCATTTTTCATGATACCAAGGTTCTTCATCTGTTCCCGAATCCGTGGTTTTTTTGAGCCCTTTAACGTAAGCATCTCACTTGCATGGGTAATAAGGAGATCGATGGATTCCATAGGATGTTCCCAAATAGTTAAATGAAGGACTCTTGATTAAGGTTTACGGTGACCACCTATGGCACGGCTCATAGAATGTGTTCCAAATTTCAGTGAAGGAAAAAATAAACACACGATTGATACGATTCATACCTTGATACAGAGTCATCCAGAGGTCACATTGCTAGATTTTACCCCTGATGCAGACCATAACCGAACCGATGTCACCCTCATAGGTTCTCCGGAAGCAATCAAGACTGTAGCACTAGAAATCGCTCTGAAATGCGTCGAACTCATCGATATGAATACACACAAGGGAGAGCACCCGCGCATGGGAGCAATCGATGTCGTCCCGTTCATCCCAATCACGGAGGTTGACATGAGCGAATGTGTACAGCTTGCCAACGATTTTGCAAAGGAATTCTCAGA
>DATMXJ010000004.1:0-5423 GCA_035561675.1 Thermoplasmatota archaeon | reverse complement strand
GAAATAAACCGAAAACATCCCCTCCGAGACATGGGTATCATTGAAACGACAAACCCCTGTGGCGAAGTCCCGTTACTCGCCTATGAATCATGCAACCTCGGCAGCATTAACCTTGCGCGGATGATAACCAACGGAAAACTGAATTGGAAAAAATTAAGGCAGACGACGCGACTTGCAGTCCATTTTCTCGATAACGTCATTGATGCGAACAATTATCCATTAAAAGAGACAGAGAACATTACAAAAGCCAATCGGAAAATCGGTCTAGGTGTGATGGGATTTGCTGATTTGTTATTCATGTTGAAGATCCCCTACGAAAGCAAGGACGCGTTGCAGCTTGGCAGCCGACTCATCAAGTTCATCGCCAAAGAAGCAACAGAAAAATCGGTAGAACTCGGTAAAGAACGAGGGTCGTTTAAGAATTTTACCAAAAGTACCTGGCAGAAAAAATACCCCGCGATGCGGAATGCGACCTGCATCACCATCGCACCCACCGGGACCATCAGCATCATAGCTGGCTGTTCCTCAGGAATCGAACCTGTGTTCGCATTAGCATTCATCAGACGAGTCATGGAAGGAAAACAACTACCAGAGATAAACGGGATTTTCAAGCGAGAACTGATACGTCGCAATCTGTATTCCGAGGAACTGGTTCGTCAGATATCGAAAACCGGGAATATCAAGCGCTTAAAACTACCTGACGACCTGAAAAAAATCTTCATCACCGCACTGGATATCACCTCAGAATTCCACGTTCAGATGCAGGCTGCGTTCCAACGATACGTTGATAACGCAGTCAGTAAAACAGTCAATCTCCCAAAGAATTCCACACAAAAGGATGTAAGAAATATCTACCTGCTGGCATGGAAGCTAAAATGCAAAGGAATCACCGTGTACCGATATGGGAGTAAACCAGAACAGGTGCTATATCTAGGGACAGGCAAACCAATCGTGGTGACAACTGACTACGCGGGGGATTGCCCCACAGGTTTATGTCCTCATTAATTCACATAAAAAAAAACAAATGTTTAAGAACCATAATGAGATAGGATTTTTCACCCTACGGATGAAATTGATGCACCAATATCTCAAGTAGTGTGTGTTTTTTGTTTGTCGGGATGAGTTGTTTGAAAGGAGAGACCATGAAGAACGTTAAGGAAGGGGATACGGTCAAGCTTTTATGTGAAGCCAAATTAGAGTCCGGTGAGCTCTGCTACACGAACGATGCACAAAATCCACTTGAACTTGTCGTCGGAGACGGAAAATTTTTCCCGCATGTCGAAGAAGCATTGCATGAGATGACCGAGGGAGAAACAAAGGTAATAACCCTTGAAGCTGAAGACGCATTTGGTCCCCACATCGATGACCTCGTCATTAAAGTACCAAAATCAGTGTTCAAAACCGAGGTGACCTTAGAGGTCGGTTCTCGGATAAAAATCGATGTGCCAACTGGTAAATCGTTTATCGGAACGATACAGGCGATGGATGATCAGACATTGACATTGGATATGAATCATCTCTTAGCAGGAAAACGACTCGTAGTAAAAGTAACCATACTTGCAATAGGATAATAAAGCAACCAATAACATCAAACCTCTCCGATTCTTTTATGATTTTTCCATAACACTCCTCATCGTAGTGGTGATAAAAGGTTTAAATATCTCTTCTGTTTTGCCTGGAAGAAGGTTTGATAGCCATGACAGCCAATAAGAAAGCAGATCTAGCGGGTCCAGGTATTAGCACCTATAAAGAAGTCGAAAAAGTCCTTCCAAAAAACTATAAATCGTTGCTGACACCAAAGGAAACGCAGAAAGCGATTTTTTCAGCAAAGAACTATATCGAGGAACACTTGGGAACAGAGCTGAATCTCATGATGGTGACCGTTCCGCTTATCGTAGATAAGGAAAGTGGTGTGAACGATTACCTTGACCGAGATGGCTCCCGAACACCTGTTGAATTTCCCTGTGGCCTCGGTATTCAACCTCGCATGCAAGCACAAGTCGTACAGGCAGCCACAAAATGGAAACGCATGGCATTGAAAGAATTTGATATGAAAGTCGGTGAGGGTTTGAACACCGACATGCGTGCGGTCCGCAAAGATTATTTTCTTGATCATGACCACAGCTCCTATGTGGATCAATGGGACTGGGAGCAAGTCATCACAAAGGATCAACGTACTATTTCATACCTGAAAGAGACAGTCAATAAAATCTGGAAGGTTTTCAAAGGAGCTGAAACCCTCATACTTGATGACTTTCCACAGCTCGAATCTAAAACGATTCCCAATCTTCCCAACAAACTTGAGTTCTTCCATGCTGAAGAAATCCTGAATATGTATCCTGAGCTGCCTCGGAAGCAGCGAGAGACCGCTATCCTGCAGGATCACCCTGCGATTTTCATCATCGGGATTGGTTCCGTGTTGGAAGATGGATATCCTCACGAGATGCGTGCTGCCGATTATGATGATTGGATCACAGACACGTCAAAAGAAACAGGGAAACAGACCCATGGGTTAAACGGGGATATCCTCGTCTGGAACCCGGTGACGCAACGACGACATGAGCTCTCCTCAATGGGCATCCGGGTCACCCCTGAGACGTTGAAAAAACAACTGGAGTTCTCCGATCAAACTGATTTCCTTAACCTCCCGTACCATCAGGCGATCCTGAACAATAAAATACCCTTAAGCATCGGTGGTGGCATCGGACAATCACGAACCTACATGTACTTGTTGAAGAAAGCACACCTTGGTGAAGTCAGCGTCACTGTCTGGCCAAAGGAACTCAAGGAAATCTGCGCAAAGAAAAACATTCACGTTCTTGAATAAGTACGAACGATCTCTTCTGATCGTTTTATTTTTTTTCTTCTTCTTCTTTTTTCTCCTTGGATACGCCTTCTTTCACTCCTTTCCCAAATGATTTGACGGCGCCCCATCCTTTTTTTACGCCCTTGCCAATGACTTCCCCGGTTTTTTCAGCTGCCTCTTCAACAGATCCTTTCTTCTTTTCATCCATGGATACCTCACCTTTTTTTTCTCTTTTAATTCTTTTCAACCGTAATGGGATTTGGTCCTAGTTTTTTAATCTCGGCGACAAACTCTGTGACGATGGTTGCAAACTTCTGACCTTCAGATGCAGAGACGTATTCAAAGCGTACCCGTTGCGGATCAATCCCAAGTTCCTCTAATAATTTTTTGAGGAGTTTAATCCTTCTATTTGTCTTATAATTCCCTGATTGGTAATGGCAGTCACCAGGATGACATCCTGCTATAAGGATTCCATCGACTCCTTTCCGTAATGCCTCAAGCACAAAAGCTGGGTCTACCCGCCCGGAGCACATGACCCGGATTGATTTGAGGTTAGATGGATACTTCATCCGACTGGTACCTGCGAGATCTGCTCCCGCGTAACTGCACCAGTTGCAGAGAAATCCCAGGATGTTTGGTTCAAATTCTTTCGACATGCTTTTCTCCTCTAGGTGTTTTTCAACTCCTCCAGAACCAGGTTGACCGCGGTGGGTACCGCAGAGGCAACCTCGCTGCTGAGATGTTCCCCAAACTCATAGGTATTGTTCACGGTAATACCAATCAGGATGATCTTTGACGGGAGGTGTTTTTCCCCGAGTTGTTTTGCCAAATGCAACGCTTCTGAAAGAGAGACGTCATGAGGATTACAGGAATGAACCGTGTGAAAATCCGATAGTAAAAACCGTTTCACCTCACCTGGTACACTCTCTTTTTGTTTCACGGCATCGATAAGGATGACTTTTTCGTACCCACGGATCATATCCAGCAGGTTCATTCCACCGGTCGATGCGGTTTCTAATGTCACCAGCGGGTTGTTCATCTGCTGGCGAAGCGTATCGATAACATGAAGCCCTACGCCATCATCCTGTAGGATCGGGTTGCCTATACCAAGCACGATTGTTTTCATCTCATACTCCTAAGGTTGTGAAAATGTTTTATATAATTTCTTCTCATGATCGTAGATATTCACCGTCATCGGCAATCCCCCTGGGAGGGTATGGGTCGCACACCCGAAACAGGGGTCATACGCACGGAACGCCATCTCCACCTTGTTTAACAACCCGTCACTGACCTGCCCTTTGTGAATGACGCCTTTGGCTGCATCCCGCACAGACATGGTGATCGCACCTGCGTTGTTCGTGGTCGCAACAATCATGTTTGCCTTCTCAATCAATCCATTTTTATCAACATGATAATGATGAATCAGGGTGCCTCGTGCTGCTTCAACGACCCCGATCCCTTCCCCTGGTGTTCCCACGGGGTTTCGAATATGGGTCGAGGTGATGTCAGCATCCTCAATGAGTTCTTTTGCCCGCTCGGTCGCGTACAGCAGCTCGATGAGTCGTGCCCAATGGAACGCGAGTGTCGAGTTCACGGGTTTTCCCCCTAACGTGTCGAACATGCGTTTGTATTCTTTTTCTGCTTGCGGGGTTGCAATTCCGTCTGATGCATTCAGCCTTCCAAGAGGACCGACGCGATAGATCCCGCTTTTCTTCCCATCTGAAAGACCCTGCCATCCGATGGTTTTGAGGTACGGGTATTTCATGTAACTCCATTCTTCAACACGTTCAGCGATATGTTTGGTATAGTCTTTGCCATCAAATTTCTCCAGCTGGTCCCCCTCTTGATCCGTGACTCTGATCATCCCATCGTAAAAATTCACTTTGTTGTGTTTATCGACCAGACCCATGTTGTACGTCTTTAACGTGTACGGATCCGAACAAATCAAATCGACATACGCTTTGTTCTTCAATACGATATCATCAAACAGGTTCAAGGTGAATTTCGCAAAGGTGTTACATGATGCGACCATGTCTTTGATTTCCTTGACTTCATCTTTGGAAAGCCCCTTGGAGACTCCACCAGGGAGCCCGCAGACCGGATGGGTCGCTTTTCCCCCGAGAATCGCGGTGATTCTCTGACCATACGCCCGGTGTTTTATGACGTCTTTTGCGACGTCAATTCCTGTTTTTTCAATGACACCAAGGATGTTTCTTTTTGCAGCAGGGGCTTCTGGACCGACCACGAAATCAGGACCGCCCAGGAAATAGAAATGGAGGATATGATCATAGATGAGATACCCGCAATACAACAGTTCCCGAAGTTTCTTTGCCGTAACCGGTGGATCGACATGGAACGCTGCATCTAGCGCTTTTGTGGCTGCAAAATGATGAGCAACAGGACAGACACCACAGATACGGGACGTGATCTGAGGCATATCTTCAGCACGCCTTCCTTCTGAGAATTTTTCAAACCCTCTGAGTTCAGGGATCTGCAGGTATGCGTTCTCCACATCCCCCTGTTCATTAAGGAAGATGGTGATTTTTCCATGGCCTTCTAACCGGGTGATCGGGTCAATAGTAATGGTTTTCATTTCATCACCTTCCGGTTTAGTAAT
>DATMXJ010000003.1:0-3774 GCA_035561675.1 Thermoplasmatota archaeon | reverse complement strand
TCATTGGAGTGGTGATGCTTCTGGGTCGAATCCGGTGACTACTGTGACGATGACTGGTGATAGGTCGGTTGTTGCTCATTTTTCGCAGAATGTGTATACGTTGTCTGTGAGTGTTGATCCTGTTGCTGGTGGGTCTGTTGGTGCGGTTCCGTCTGCTCCGTATTATTATGGGACTGTGGTGACGTTGACTGCTGGTGCGAATCCTGGGTATAGTTTTGATCATTGGAGTGGTGATGCTTCTGGGTCGAATCCGGTGACTACTGTTACGATGACTGGTGATAGGTCGGTTGTTGCTCATTTCACACAAGAAGGATACACACTCACAATTACCATCGATGGTCAAGGGACAGTCATTAAAGACCCAGAACAAACCACGTATGCCTACAATAGCATCGTTAAGCTTACTGCCATTGCAGACGAAAACTGGGTTTTCAACTCATGGGGCGGAGATCTCTCAGGTAACCAAAATCCTCAAAATATCACGATGAACGCGAACAAAACAGTGACTGCCCATTTCACATATACCGGGGATGATATGATACCTCCTGTCGTCAAAATAGTAAAACCAGGCAACAACGGTATTTACATCTTTAACAAGCTTGTCATCGCCTTTGGTATGATTCCGATGCCGATAATCGTCCAAATGATAACAATCGAAGTCAATGCGTCTGACAACGAATCAGGAATAGACCATGTAGAGTTCTTCGTCGACGGAGTATCAAAAAGCATCGATGATTCAGAGCCATATTCATACGACTGGAGAGACCTTATTTCTGGAAAGCATACAATAACAGTGAAAGCCTATGACAAAGCGGGAAACAATGCGACAAGCCCTGACCTCCTCGTGTTTAAATGGAGATTCCATCCAATGCTCGTTGTCCTCCTCCTCCTTCTCGGTTTAGTATGGCAAAATGAAAAACCAACTACCGCAGCCGCTACCAATCAAACAAGCGGTTAGATTTCGGATAAGAACCATACTCTAAAAACTCTTTTTTTTCTTTTTATTAGATTACACATCGACAATTGACCCATATAATCAGATCGCTTCATAAAAAATAAATAATCTACTATGGAAGAACCGTTGCGAGGTTAAATACGCAGAAATTTAAAACCCCCCGATTCATTCATTTTTAACAGTTTTCCTCCTAAACGCCCATATCCTTTAAATATTCGTTCTTCATTCGGACTCCTCATGGCAGTTTGGCAAAGTAACTCAAAAAGAAGTTCCACTGGACGACGTATTCGGTATGCACGGAATAAGAGACGGTTCGAAATAGGCAGGGAAAATCACCTGACTACCATCGGGGTCATGAAACGTAAACCATTCAGAACCAGAGGCAATAATAAAAAATCTCGGGTCCTCACCGCAGATAGCGCTTATGTTGTCGACCCGAAAACCAACAAAACCGTTAAAACTGAGATTGTTACTGTCGTCGAAAACTCAGCAAACATCCATTATGTCCGACGAAACATCATGAACAAAGGTGCCATTATCAACACGAAAATCGGTAAAGCCAAAATCACCTCTCGACCTGGACAAAGCGGCGTGATTAACGCAGTACTTCTCTCGAAATAAGACTGTCGTGATCAAAATGGTCTCTAGAGATGATACTACCTACGTGATATACCCACTGTATTTTGACCGGTCCATTTCTCGCTTGAAAGGACGGAAGGTCTCACAGAAACATGCGGTAGAGAAGCCTTCCCTGGAGAACATAGCAAAAGCAGCAAAATCACTTGGGTTAAACCCTATTTTAGAAAAAAATGCGGCACATTCATCAACACCCTGGAAAAAGGACGGACGTATCATTATTGAGAAAAAAGGACCAAAAAGCAGCCTTCTCTTGCAGATATCAAACCGACTGTAAGGCAAGAAAGTATATAATCTCAACATAGCATTCTGATAAAACTCTCTTGGAGATGGGTTATGGAACAATCAGGACAACAATACGATGAAGCAAGCACGATTTTTTCTCCTGATGGAAGATTATATCAAGTGGAATATGCACGAGAAGCAGTCAAGAAAGGCTCCACAACCATGGGCTTCAAATGGAAAGATGGGGTGCTACTGCTAGCGCATAAACCAGAGACCAGCAGACTCGTCAATTTACGATCTCTTGAGAAGATCTATCAAATTGACTCACATATCGCCTGTGTTGCGACTGGCCTGGTTGCCGATGGGCGGCATCTTGTTGAGATCGCACGGGAAGAAGCACAGTGGAACAAAGTCCGCTATGATGAGCCTATCTCTGTGAAAGAACTTGTCAACATCCTCTGCGAATATAAACACATGTATACTCAGTTTGATGGAGTCCGACCTTTTGGCGTCGTGCTCCTGATTGGTGGTATCGATACCACAGGTAAACACCTCTTCTCGACAGATCCTTCAGGCGCCTATCTAGGGTACAAGGCGGTTTGCGAAGGCAAAAAAAGCAACGATGCGATGACCCAGTTTACGAAAAACTATACGATGGATATCTCACTACAACAAGCACTTGAACTTGGTTTTCAAACAATGAAAAAGATAACCAAACCGAAATTCAATGCAGAAATGGTCGAAGCAGCGGTCATCGATGAAAAGACCGGGTACTATAAGCTCTCAGCCGAGGCTCTCAAGAAGGTAGTAGAAAAACATAACTCCGAGCAAAAAGAATAGATCGTCATCCGATTTTTTTGTTTATTTTCCTTTTCGATGCCATTGGAACAGTCGATGCCGATGGTACGGAAACATGGCTTCTCCCACAGATCGGACATCCTCCACTGAATAAAACGCATGCGGATGAATCTTATGGATCTTATTGAGAATGTCATGAAGGTCCTCTCGACGGATGACTGCGAAGATAATCTTTACCGGACCATTGATGCCTTCTGCATCATGAGTGGTGACTCCGTATTCTGTTTCTCTGAGGGATTTAATGAGTTCTGAAGCGTCATGTTTGCAGATGATCCGTACCATGACCATACCTATTGATAATTTTTCCTCAATAAGCATGCCGATAAAAGCACCCATAGAAAACCCACCTGCGTACGCGAGGGAACAGGCGAGATTATTGAGGTTCTGCATGATTTGCCCGATGGCAAGCAGCCAGATGTTGATCTCTACGAAACCAACCAAAGGTGCGATGTATTTCAGGCCATGGGAGACAAAGATGATCCGGAGGGTCCCAAGGCTGACATCAATTAACCGTGCTGAGAAAATCAAAAGTGGAAGAATGACCCATTTGAAGATATCTGAATTGTAAAATGCGAGTAGGTCCATGTTTTTTCCCCTGCGTTGCCTTGTGAGGCTATCTGCAGGTATTGTTTTCCCCTCTATAAATCTTTATTTTTTTTGCCCCTTATTTATAAAGCAGGGGAAAAGCGCATGGGTAGAAAAGTCAATATAAATCTTTTTTGATATCTCCTTTTGTCATTCTTCCGTACGATACTATGAAAAAGAAGGGAAAGGCTGTCCTAAAAAAAGCAGTGGTTAAATCTTCAAAATCAAAAGTGTCGAAGAAAGTCAGTAAGACGACTCGGAAAGTGATGGTCGGTGAGGATGAGTTTTGTCCGACGTGTATGGAATGGCGACCGTACGATGAGATAACTGGTAAATGTAAGGTCTGTGGGTGCCTCATTAAAAAGATTGGTGAGGCAAGGAAGATTACCGATGAGTATGATCTGAAAGATTTTTCAAACGAGCATGATGAACCACAGGACACCAGTGAGTTTTAGTAGTAATACTTATTTTGTAAATGTTGTAAATATATAGGGATAATTTGTTAAGCATTCTAA
>DATMXJ010000002.1:0-10226 GCA_035561675.1 Thermoplasmatota archaeon | reverse complement strand
GGTCAAGATAAAAGTTAGAGAACAACGAATCCCTGAGCTAGGGGATAAATTCGCATCAAAACATGGTCAGAAGGGTGTCATTGGATATGTCGTATCTGCAGAAAACATGCCATTCACCGAAGACGGGATGTCTCCTGATTTGATCATTAACCCTCATGCAATCCCTTCAAGAATGACGGTCGCGCATGTCCTTGAGATGATCGGCGGAAAAGTCGGATCACTTGAAGGACGAATCGTGGATGGAACCGCTTTTAGTGGGGAAACAGAGGATCAACTACGAACAGCGCTCGTGAACAATGGATTCAACCATGCTGGAAAAGAAATCTTTTATGACGGACTCACCGGACGACCATTGGAATGCGATGTGTTTGTCGGATGTATCTATTACCAGAAACTGCATCATATGGTCGCAGGCAAGATCCATGCTAGATCACGAGGACCAGTACAAATCCTCACCAGACAACCAACAGAGGGACGAGCCAGAGAAGGTGGTCTCCGATTTGGAGAAATGGAACGTGACTGTCTTATTGGTCATGGTGCCTCGATGGTCATCAAGGATCGATTACTCGATGAATCAGATATCACGATGAAGTATGTTTGTAACACGTGCGGTCATATCGCGATGATCGACCGTCATGGTCGACTCCATTGCTCCATCTGTGGGGATAAAGCAGATATTCACCCAGTTGAAATGAGCTATGCGTTCAAACTTTTGATTGACGAGTTGAAATCTCTTGTGGTGGTACCACGGATTAAACTGGAGTCGCTGGTGTAGGAGGTAAAAAGAATGGCTGGACGAAATATCACAAAAAAAATCGGGGCTCTTGAATTTTCAGTATTATCACCCAATGAGATCCGCAAGATGAGTGCGACAAAGGTCATCACTGCGGATACCTACGATGATGATGGGTTTCCTATCACCATGGGGTTGATGGATCAACGCTTAAGTGTCATAGAACCTGGATTACGATGTAAGACCTGTGGGTTGAAAGTCGGAAAGGACAAATGCCCAGGGCATTTTGGACATATCGATCTTGCTATGCCGGTTATCCACGTTGGATTTGTCAAGACGATTCGGAATAGCCTCCGGGCGACCTGTCGGAAATGCGGTCGAATCCTCCTCACGGATAAAGAACTGGTAGAGCATCGGAAAACCATTATTAAGAACAACACTGAGGGACGCGACAACGCCTATGTGTTCAAGATGATTATCAGCAGTGCGGTCAAAACGGAAGGATGTCCACGATGCGGAACACAGAGCGGTAAAATCGATTTGGATAAGCCAACCTCGTTCCGAGAAAACGGTAAGAAACTCACACCAACTGAGATTCGTGAATGGCTTGAGAAAATCCCTGACGAGGATCTTCCTTTGCTAGATATCAATGTGAAGTCGGCACGACCAGAATGGATGGTCCTGACCGTCTTACCAGTACCGCCAGTCACCGTACGACCGTCGGTGACCCTGGAATCAGGGGAACGGTCGGAAGATGATCTGACCCATAAACTCGTTGATGTCATCAGAATCAATCAACGATTACAGGAAAACCGTGATGCTGGGGCGCCTCAGTTAATCGTCGAAGACCTCTGGGAGCTCCTGCAATATCATGTCACCACGTATCTGGATAACCAAACCTCAGGGATTCCACCAGCACGACACCGATCAGGAAGACCTTTGAAAACACTCGCGCAACGATTGAAAGGAAAAGAGGGTAGATTCCGCAGTAACTTATCAGGGAAACGAGTGAATTTCTCTGCAAGAACCGTCATTTCACCGGATCCAAATCTTAGTATCAATGAGATCGGTGTCCCCATGGAGATCGCACGGGAGCTCACGTTACCTGTTCGTATTACAATCCAGAACATGGAATGGTGTAAAAACCTCATAAAACAAACTGCGTTAGCCGAGAAACCTGGTGAGAATTATCGGCCCCGGGTGAATTATGTGAAACGATTCCGTGAGGGTGTCGAACAACGAATGAAAGTAACAGAGAAGAACGCTGAGGACATCGCAGAAAAACTTGAGCTTGGTTTTATCATAGAACGGCAGCTCATGGATGGAGATATCGCATTATTTAACCGTCAGCCGTCGTTACATCGGATGTCGATGATGGCACATCGAATCAAAGTCATGCCGAACCGATCATTCCGTTTTAACCTCTCAGTCTGTCCCCCATATAACGCTGATTTTGATGGTGATGAAATGAACCTGCATCTTCTACAGGGTGAAGAAGCAAAAGCTGAGGCAGAGATACTGATGAAAGTACAGGAGAATCTTATGTCTCCTCGTTTTGGCGGGGTCATCATTGGTGGGTTACATGATCATATTTCAGGTTGTTTCCTGCTTACCTACAAGGATAAAATGTTTTCGAAAGAGAAAACATCGGAGATACTTGCGACATTCAAGTACAAAGGGAAATTCCCTGATGTCCACGAGATGAATGGTGAACATCTTGTGTACGGAAGGGATATCTTCAGTGTATTACTCCCAAAAGATCTTAGTCTTGAATATAAGGCAAAAGCATGTTTTCATTGTGATGAATGTAAAGCTGCAGATTGTCCCAATGGCGCTTATGTGATTGTGAAAAACGGTAAACTAAAACAAGGGATTGTCGACGAAAACAGCATCGGGTCATTCAAAGGAAGAATCGTAGAGCGTATCATCAGAGATCATGGGACCGCAGCAGGCAGGATCTTCATCGATGACGTCACACGAGTTGGGATTGCCGTGGTAACCATCATTGGGTTTACCACCAGTATCGATGATGAGGATATTCCGGCTGAAGCAAAACGTCAGATTGGAGAAGGATTGCAGAAAGCACAAAACAAGATCAACACCTTGGTCACTGCATTTGAACATGGGGAGCTTGAATCCCTACCTGGTCGAAGCCTGGAAGAAACCTTAGAAATGGAGATCATGCGCGTCACTGGCCGAGCAAGAGACATGGCTGGTGAAATCGCAGGTAAATATCTCGGGTTGAACAACAGCGCGGTCATCATGGCAAAATCAGGTGCCAGAGGTTCTATGCTGAACCTCTCGCAGATGTCAGGGTGTGTTGGACAGCAGGCAGTCAGAGGAGAACGGATATCGAGAGGATATAAGTACAGGACGTTACCTCACTTCAAAAAAGGTGATCTTGGAGCTAGCGCAAAGGGCTTTGTTGCCAACAGTTACAAAAGCGGTTTGAACCCGACAGAGTATTTCTTCCATTCGATGGGAGGAAGAGAGGGTCTTGTTGATACCGCAGTACGAACCTCAAGATCCGGGTATATGCAGCGTCGGTTGGTCAATGCTCTCGAAGACCTCAAAGTGGAAAGCGATGGGACAGTGCGTCATACCGGCGGGGAGATCATCCAATTCATGTATGGTGATGACGGGGTCGACCCGACACGCAGTACGGTAGGTAAAGCAGTGGATCTTGATCGTATCATCTATGATGTGAAATTGGAGGGCTAATCACATGGCTAAACTCATTTCTAAAAAGAAAACCGCTCCAAAAAAAACTGAGAAGAAGAAACCTGTCGCACAAACCAAGAAGCCAGTCCTCAAACCTGTATCGAAAAGTAAACCTGCACAGTTGAAGAAGAAAATAAAGGAAGTGAAGGTCACTGCAGGGAAGAAAAAACCAGGCGAAGCAACGAAGCAACCTGTTGCTGCAGAGAAGAAAAAAGAGCCGGAACGAGCATTCCTTCCGCCACCAACTAAAAAAGAAGAAGAACCAAAAGAATACAAGACGATACGAGCAGAAATACACAAACTATTAAAAAATCAGTACCTCCCTATTTCTATCATCGATGGTATTATTGAACGTTCCGCACGAGATAAAAAAATAGAGGGAAAATTGAAAAACATCATCGAGAAAGCATTGAATGAATATGCAAAAAATCGAATCGATCCGACGGAAGCATGCGGCATGATCAGTGCCCAGAGTATCGGGGAACCAGGGACCCAGATGACGATGAGAACGTTCCACTACGCTGGTGTCGCGGAAATCAACGTCACCCTTGGTCTACCGCGGTTAATCGAAATCGTGGATGCGAGGTCCACACCCTCCACACCGATGATGAACATCTACCTTAGAGATGAATATCGGGTAAATCCAGATTTAGCAAAGGAGATTGCCAACAAAATTGAGATCACTAGACTTACCGATGTTGCTGATATCGAAATGGACTTAGTAAATATCTATATTTCCATTAAACCAAATAAGAAAACAATGGAGAAAAAAGGAATCACCATTGAGGATTTGCTAGAACGCGTACAATCCGTTCGAAAGTTATCCGCAAAAATCGAAAAAGAGAACATAAGAGTTACCCTGGATGAGCCAGGGTATAAGGTTCTCCAGAACACGAACGAGGCATTAAAGAACCTCAAGATCAAGGGGATAGATGGCATTAAACGGGTCATCATCCGAAAAGAACCAAATGAAGGCTATGTGATTTACAGCGAAGGGAGCAATCTGAAAGAAGTGTTAGATATCGAGGGTGTTGACCCGTACCGGACGACCACAAACGATATCCATGCGATTGCCCGAGAACTCGGTATTGAAGCGGCACGAAACATGATCATCCAAGAAGCATATTCCACTCTGTCAGAACAAGGGTTAAACGTCGATCTGAGACATATCATGCTCGTTGCTGATGTCATGACCGCGGATGGAACTGTTCGGGCTATAGGTCGCCATGGGGTTAGTGGTGAAAAAAGTTCCGTTCTTTCACGAGCAGCATTTGAGATTACCGTCAATCATCTCTTGCTCGCCAGCCAACGAGGAGAATCAGACGAGTTGAATGGTGTAGCTGAGAACATCATCGTCGGACAACCCGTGAATCTTGGAACAGGTGCAATAGAACTTGTGATGAATACAAAAAAACCAAAACAGAAGGGAAAGTAAATGGTAGACGTAAATAAAGCATTAAAAGATGTATCAAAGAAAGGCACAATTAGTCTTGGAGAAAAACAGACGAAAGCAGCGATACAAAAGGGTACAGCAAAACTGGTGGTCATGGCAAGTAACTGCCCGTTCGCAAAAACCATTACGATTCTGGCCAACGACAAAAAAGTACCATTGTTTACTTATGCTTCCACCGGTGTCGAACTTGGGTATACCTGCGGGAAGAACTATTCAGTATCTTGTTTTGCAGTGCTTCAAGAAGGGGAATCAAATATCCTGCAGCTTGTGAAACAAAGGAAATAAGCAGAATGGGAGAGATAGTTCTATCAAACGAAACCGTACAATACATAAACCTTGCATCCAAGTATTCAGGAGCAAACATTCTTGACTGTGTTGTCGAGGATGACCGGGTTGTATTTATTGTCGAGAAAGGGCAACTTGGTATTGCGATAGGGAGCAAAGCTAAAAATCTTGAGAGGCTGCGGATGCTTTTTAAGAAAATCGTGAAGTTTGTTGAATTCGATGAGGATAAAACCAGGTTTGTCGTGAATCTCTGCAAACCGTATAATGTGACGAAGGTGAGCTTTGAAGAAAACGATGGGACAAGTGTTGCACGAATAGAGGTGAATCCAAGGGACAAGTCAAAACTCATAGGCAAGGGTGGACGAAACATAAACATGATTAGAAAAATGGCCCAACGTCATCATCAAATCAGGGACATCCAAATAATTTAATAACTTTCTCCTAGGCAAAATCTTATAAAAGGTAGTATATACCAGGCATGATAGGGGGCACAGCATGCGTATACGGTCTCATCCGATTATCGATTTTAAAAAACGTAATGAGCTTCCATTTTTCTATCAGAAAAAGAAGGTCATTGGTGAGGAAGGGGACACCATTGCTTCTGCGCTCCATGCCGCAGGGGTTCGAACATTAACAAGGAGTATTAAATATGACAGCCCACGTGGTTTTTTTTGTGGCATCGGGAAATGCTCCTCTTGTCTGATGCGGGTGAACGGTATCCCAAATGTACGAACCTGTATCGCACCGTTAAATGAGGGGATTACCGTTGAGATGCAGGATTCTCTCCCGATGTTACCGGACGCAAAGTTCTACGGAGAACCTAAGAAAACAATTCAGGTCGATGTCTTGGTGGTTGGCGCTGGTCCTGCTGGTCTCTGTGCAGCTATCGAAGGCGCAAAACAAGGTGCATCGGTTTTAATCGTAGATGAAAACCAATCTCTTGGAGGCCAATTGATTAAGCAGACTCATAAATTTTTTGGTTCGAAACAAGAACGGGCAGGAACCCGTGGTATTGACATCGCAAAACAATTGGAATCTGATGTACGGAGCCTTCAAAATGAAAGAAAAATCCAGGTGATGACCGATGCGACGGTCATCGGTTATTATGAAAGTGACAGAAGGCATCGTTTTGGTATCGTTCAGCGCTGCGACTATCAAAGTAGGTTGTATGATGTTCGATGTGAGGCAGCAATTCTTGCTTGTGGTGCTATGGAAAACATGCTGTTGTTCCCTGGAAATGACCTTCCTGGTGTGTATGGTGCGGGGGCTGTTCAGACTCTCATGAACGTCTATGGGGTAAAACCTGGTGAGCGAGTACTCATGGTGGGTGCTGGGAACGTCGGTTTAATCGTCTCGTATCAGTTGTTGCAGGCAGGAATTGCGGTTGATCGGGTCGTGGAAGCTGCACCAGTGATAGGGGGATATAATGTCCATGCAGCTAAACTACGACGATGTGGTATACCAATACAGACGTCCCATTCGATTAAAGAAGTGTGTGGTGAGAAGAAAGTGGAAGGTGCCGTTGTCGTACGACTTGACGAGAATTGGAAACCAATAAAAGACTCGGAGGAATATATCAAATGTGATACGATTTGTCTTGCGGTCGGATTGACCCCGTCAACCCGTCTGCTATCCCAGATTGGCGTTCAACTTAACTTTATCCCCGAGGCTGGTGGATACGTCGCACTCCATGATGATAGGATGCAAACCTCAATAAAAGGGATTTACGTGGCAGGCGATGCCTCAGGAATCGAGGAAGCATCGACAGCCATGATCGAAGGGAAAATCGCAGGTCTTGCCGCCGCCATCCAGCTCGGACGATCGAAGAAGAAAAAACTCCTGGTACAATATCATGAGGAACTTGATCAACTCCGCGCAGGTCCATTCGGAGAAAAACCACGAATCGCAAAACAAAAAATAGCCAAACTAGAGGAGACAATCCATGCGTCAATATGAAAAAACCGGAATCCTTTCTGCTAAAGATTTACAAATCCCCTCCGAAAAACAACTAGAGAAAGGGGTCGCTATCCTTGAATGTGTGCAGGAGATTCCATGTAACCCCTGCGTAGAATCATGTCCAGTCCATGCGATCTCCATGAAAGATATCAATGCACCACCAGTGAATGATTTTGAGAAATGCATCGGATGCACAAAATGCGTCGGTATTTGCCCAGGCTTAGCCATATTTGTCGTAAGAGTAAAAGGAAAGAAAGCATGGGTGACGCTCCCGTATGAATTTGTACCTGTTCCTCAAGTTGGAGATAGTGTAAACGCGCTGGATAGGACTGGTACTATTCGCGGCAAAGCGATAGTAAAAAAAGTAGTCAAACAAGGAAAAACCATGGTCATCACAATAGAAACAGACAGTGGTCTGGCCATGGATATCAGGAACATAAAGGTCTAACCCATGAAGCGAAGTATCGTGTGTCGCTGTGAAGACATCAGCGAAGAAGACGTGATTCAAGCAATTGACAAAGGATACACCGATATTGAGGAACTTCGCAAGAAACTACGGATAGGAATGGGGCCATGTCAAGGACGAGTCTGTATCCAACTGGTTGCTCGTATCCTTGAAAGAAAAACTGGGAAGAAGGTAGCAAATATACCACTTCCGACAGTGAGACCTCCATTAATCCCTGTCTCCCTTGGAACACTGGCAAGTGAGAAAGATGAAAAGTAAAGCAGATGTCGTCATCATAGGCGGCGGCGTAAATGGTTGTTCCCTTGCATATAATCTGGCAAAAAAAGACCTCGATGTCGTCGTCGTTGAGAAGAAATATCTCTCCTCTGGTGCGACTGGTGCATGTGGCGCAGGGATCAGACAGCAATGGTCGACCCGTGAAAATGCATCACTTGCTATCCAAAGCGTCAAGATTTTTGAACAATTAAGTCGTGAGCTAGGCCAGGATATTGAGTTTCGTCAAGGCGGATATCTCATCGCCATTCATGATAAAAAAGAATTGAAACAAGCAGAAAAGAATGTCGCAATGCAACGATCCCTTGGATTAAAAGTCGATATCTTAAAACCTGAGGAAATCACCGATATCGTCCCTATCCTTGATGTCAAAGGGATGAAAGCGATAGGGGCAACGTTCTGCCCAACGGATGGCCATGCAAATCCATTCAGGACGACCTTTGCGTATGCTGACGCAGCACGGAACCTTGGTGCTGAAATCAACACACATACCACGGTTGTGAACCTCAAAACATCAAAAAAGGCTATACATGCTGTAGTAACTGATAAGGGGACAATTCAAACCGATGTAGTGGTGAATGCAGCAGGGATTGATTCGAAAACTATCGCAGAGATGGTGAACATTACACTTCCGCTCGCTCCATTCCGTAAAGAGATCATGGCAACAGAACGAATACAACCATTGTTCGAAGCGATGGTTATTTCCTTTAAAGACGGGATCTATTTTAGTCAACAGAAAGAAGGACAGATCGTTGGTGGCATACCAATCCCTGAGGAGAAAGGAGGATACAAAACGATGCCGACGTTTTCGTTCCTTGAACATATGTCGCGGACATTGACCAGGTATGCACCGGTATTGAAACATGTCAATCTGTTACGACATTGGACAGGGTTTTATGATGTGACCCCTGATGCACGACCAATCCTTGGTGAGGTAAAAGAAATGAAAGGTTTCCTCCAATGTAATGGATTCAGCGGTCATGGGTTTATGATATCCCCCATGGTTTCTCGGTTGCTTACCACGCTGATCACTGAAGGAAAAAAATCAGAGGTACTTGAGAATCTCACTCTGGACCGATTCAAAGGAAAGAACATCGAAAAAGAACTCTCCGTTGTAGGCTAAAATGGAAAGAGAATAAACCGTTCTTTGGTATCGTGCCGATTTGATAAAAAAAAAAAAATCCTTCATTTACAGATTGTGAGCTTTATTTCGTCGGAAACTCAAACCACTGGATCTTCCCATTCTCCAGAAGATTCTTTATGTTTTCTTGTTCTTTTGACCGCGGAATGTTTCCTTCCTTCAATCTGACAAATATGATACAGTCTTCTTCAAATTGAATCCCATCGATTGGTCCACCAATGAATCGGAACTTTTCACGATCATAGGGGTAGTATTTCATCGTCTCATGATACTGTTGATCTTGAGAAGTGAGTTTTGATATCGTGTGTTGCAACGGTGTTACTGCAGTTCGATAGGAGAGCATCACCCCAAGGATAACTCCGAAAAAACATCCAATGAAAAATACCCAGATAGTCATCAACGGATCCATACGTCTTCCTCAAAGAAAGAGGATGGAAAAGCACGTTGAATACCTTTTGCATCTCAGTGTCTTTTTGAAGGGGTAACTCGTTTTTTAAAAAGGAACCGCAGGTTCTTTATCCCGTCCTTGAAGCTTTCGAGCTTCACTTGACCTTCTCTGGCAAAAAGGGTCGAGGGGATCTCTTTTGCTTTGATGTGTTTGTTCGTAAACATCTCTATTTTTATTTCTTCTGAAAACGGCATTCCATCGTTGAAGTCATTCAAAGGCTGAATCTTGGTAAGGGCATCCCGTTTGAAGATCCACATACCTGATTGAGAATCCCTGATATTGACTAGGAAAAGGATGCGGAGTGTCCAGGCCAAGGTGAGGTTCCCGAAACGGTGCTTGAGAGACATCGAACCATGTTTGAGTGCTGCGAACCGATCCGTAGTCAGAAAATCAAGGTGTCGGTCTAGAAGCATTTGGATATAGTCATGAATAAGATGAAATGGATAGGTTGCATCTGCATCACCAGTGACGATAATATCTCCAGTCGCGTGTGCAATCCCGACTTTATAAGCTCTCCCGTATCCTTTTTGTTTCTCGAGTAGAACTATTACTCCCTTACTGGTTGCGATCTCCCTTGTTTTATCCTTGGAATTCCCATCGACTAGGAGAATCTCAAGATCCCAGTGTTGTTTGTTGAAATATTCTTTGTTGACTGCATCAATGGTTTTACCGATACCTCGTTCCTCATTGACAGCAGGAATAACAATACTAACCTTCAGAATCACTCACTCCAGGTTAGAGTATAAAAAC
>DATMXJ010000001.1:0-5121 GCA_035561675.1 Thermoplasmatota archaeon | reverse complement strand
GACCGAACCCCAGACAAGGGATCCTTTCGTACACCACAGCCCCTGGTTCTAATGAGTCGATGGTGTCAATGAGCGAAGAATTGATGGCTCCAAGGATTCCGCCATTCACGCTGATGTTACATTTGATAGCGGTCGTGACCGTGTTACCCACGTTCCGTAGGCCGACGGTGACACAGAACAACCCGCTTGAGATATCAACCTTAGTCTTGACCGGATAATTCACATAGCAGGCTGAATATCCAACCTTGCAGACCCCGTATTCAATACGCATGTACCCGTCTTCGCCCCAATCAGGTCCCCATGAATTACGCAAAAACCACACACCGTTTTCTCCCTGGTTGTCATCCCATCCGACCAATGCGATCGCATGGTTGATTGATGCATTGGGGTCGTCTTCATTGAAGACCCCGCCATCGTATGCACCGAACGCCTGGGTCACCGCACAGGAGACCGAAACCGGACCATAGGTCATGATCGCTTGTTTAATGGATTCTGTTGGGGCGACACCTTGAGGGAATCCGATGTAATGCCAAGAGTCGATCAGATACGGGTGTTGAAACGGACCATTACAGGGAAGGTCCGTTGCCTGGTAGGGAAAATCTTTCTCTAGGACCGCACCGGTTCCATTAGACTTGTCCATCTTCCATTGAAAGTAATCATGGGCCCACCATCCTCCACCACAGCCCCATCCGTTTCGGTTGCAGCTGACGAGCCATTGTTCTGAAAGGTCAACTTCTTTATGGTCTTTGATGAGGATATTGCATTCGAGTGGTGCTATTGTTCCAAACGCCCAGCAGCTCCCGCATCCACCTTGGTTCTTCACAGGTGTGCAACCTCCAAGCTCACGCCAGTCAAAATGAGACGGTAAGGTCGTCGAGGGAACACAGGGGTCGAACGAAGCGTTCACCCACCAGTTGTCTGGTTCGACAAGACCACAGAGTTCCGAGAGTGGACGATCTGTCGCTGGGTTTTTGGAAACCGTAAACGTCCAGCCTTCTACGACTGCCTGTTGTTGTAACGCGGTGATATCCGCATCAGTAATCCATGGTGCACTGGACGATGATGTGGAGAGATCATCTGGAACTGTACATCCACAATCGCTGTTATCACTATAGCCTAAGGGCGTACAAAGTAAAAGAATACAAAAACCAAGTGCAATGAACGATTTCTTCATATTGAAAGTCCCCTTACGAACGTATCAGTTGGTTCAATAGAGACTCTCCTTAATAAATCTATGGTTTATCCTGCATTTAAAAGTGAGACATTTTTTTCTTAGTTATTTGGAGTAATTAAAAAATAGGGGATTCACTAAGCTGGGATGTCGCAGTTGGACTGTTCTACGCCGAAGTGTTTTACACATTAATCGGGTCCAAGTACGTTATGACCATGTTTTTTACAAAAACGCTGTCCTAATTCTTTGACCATCCACAAAATGTACAACAAGAAAAACCACTTCCATTCAACGACACCAGTCCAAATCGAAACAGATCTGTTATTTAAGGAAAAAACCTGATGTTTTCCCATGGCAAAACGAGGAGTATTTCGTCTGAGATAAATAAGCAGTCTTCTAATAAAATAAGAAAAAGAACTGGCAACTCAGGTATGGTTTTACGTAAGACGAGTTGCGGGTATACCCTTTTTTTCTATAAATCATTAATTAATGTTGCGATTTGCTTTCTTTTATCAACTTCGTCAGGAAGCGTGATAGATGATTTCCATTTCTTCGATCCATCAGAAAGATAGAATCCGCGGGAAATCGCGACGAATTCTTTCGATAATGATTCACCGACCGCTTTCTTCCGTGCAACTTCGATGAAATTATTTTTTCCAAATTTTACTTCCTCTGCTTTCAGTGTTTCAAATTCAACCATTGTCTACCTCTTTGCCTGGAAGAAAAGATTAGTTGAATTTAAACTTTTTCAATTAAACAAAAACTTGAAGGGAAAAAGTAAAAAATAAGAGAAAAAGAAACAGAGAGTCCCCAGTGAGACTCGCGCAAGGAAAGAAAAGGGCTCTAACACAATCCTTTTACTAAGACACGTGGTTGAAAACTCTCAATAAATTTATTGCTCTCCCCTGTTTTTTTCTCCTCGATTGTTTTTACCTTTTTTGCTTGAAACGGTGGATGCAAAAGAGGAGTATAATCTTTCATTCTTTGCTCATAGGCAAAGATTTTCGCGATGTCCTCAATTTCTTCGAGCGCGTTTTCATCAGTTACTGCCCCCACAATTTTTATATCCGCGTTGTTCACCTCATTAACGCTAGATTTTTACTAGCATGTATCTATTTGTCAGTCCATGAATATAAAGGTTTTGAAAAAAACATCAAACAGGCTTTTACAGGGAGCTAGTAAAATTTTCATGTAGAAATACCATGAAAAAGTTTTAAAGTCAATGAATCATAACAGAATTGGTAGGAAATGGCTGCAACAGAATCTTCCTGGGATGAAGAATCCCAAAAGCAACGCTTGCTAAAAACAACGAAATTCTTTTTCTTATTTGCCGTCCTGTACTGTCTGTGGATTGTCATCCTTATCATGGGCGTCTATTTCCTCGAACTGGGAAACAAATGGGCAGTCTTAACCATGGAACAATGGATCCTATCTGCAATAGCCCTTATCAGCATCGCCATCGGCCTTGAGGTCGTTCTCTTACTTCAGTACATGCTTTCAAGGAGAAAGCGACTCGAACCCCTAAAACCAAAAAAACAAAAACAGAAAGAATATATTCAAGGAAAACAGGTGCACAGCTACACCATCCCTCTTGATTCGAAAGGCGGTATTTTCAGTAAAACCTATATCCTCATCGATGAGGGCAGAGTGCTGAACCTGCGTTATCAGATGATTCCCCCAAATGACCTCTGGGGACAGCAACAATAACGCACAAGTTACTTTTTCAACATCCCCATTTCCACGAGCTTCTCAGGCAGATAGGTATCGGTGACATAATCAAGCCCGTATTTCGCTAATGCCTGCTGTTCTGATTTCTTCCCAAGGCTGAGCTGTAATTTGATCTCATGTTTCCAGAATTGATCCTGGAACCGCGGGTCATCCAGCTCGCTTTTCAACGCAGCGATATCCTCAGTGGTCAACGAATCAGTCGGCAGCTTATAGTTCTCAATATCTGAGGGAGTCACCCCAAGATACTGTGCTGCTGGTGTCGCGAGATACTCTGAGATATGCGCTGTTTTAATCGCACCATATGCGACACTCCCGAAGATACGGAAACTCCAGGGGTCACAATCGGTGAACACCAGCACAGGGAGTTTTTTTTCCTCGTTCAACCGTTTAATGAATCGCCGTGTCGACCGAGCAGGCTGCCCCTTGAGATGCACAAGGATGGCGCGGGAGTCTGTATCAAAACCGTTCTCCACAAGCCGGTCAAACATACCACCGGTCTCAATCGCGACAATAAAATCAGCATCAACCTCTTTGAAGGAGAGTTTTTCCTTCTCCACGTTATAGGGAATCCCGTATCCAGCATCACCGACATCATCCTGACAATGAATCCTCTTCTTGGTGTTATTGCGAGTCATCTCCTCGACAACCAGGTTCCCGATCACCCGGGCACCGTCTTCCTCAGGTCTGAGTTTGAAATCCTCACGCATACACCCCGTGATCACCTCAAGATCCTCCGCAAGCAGGTCCGATTCATTCTGACTAGAAAATTTCGCAAGATTCCAGCCCTCCGAGATATAATAGGTTTCTCTTAACGTGGATGACTTTTTCTCCTTGATCATGTCCTTGATGAAATCGACCAGGTACATGGTCCGCAACAGCATGTACGCGCCATCAAGGGAGTTTGCAGTCCGCTCTGTCTTGTTCTTCCCATATTTCCAGACATTGAGATCATCATCAAACCTGATGTTCGCTTTCGTTCGTGTCGACAGCTGTAGCGCAGGGATCTCTGCTTTTTCAAGATCAGCATACACCTTTGCCGCTATCGAATCAATCTTTGTAATGACTCCAGAATAATCACGTGCCATGTTCCTATTCACCTTCCCATTTATCAGCCCCGATCACATAGGTCGGGTTGATGTTCTGCACATACAGATCATTTTCATCAAAATCCCCTTTGTTCAAACCAGCCAACTCAAAATACAGGTCAACCTTATCGGTCGGATCGATACTTTCCAAACTCCATTTGATATAACTATCAGTGACTTTCGTCGGTTTTGGTTTTACCTCGCCGACCACCGCATTTTTCGGGAAAAGAGCGTACAGATTGAACTTCTGAGGCTTCCCTTTATAGTTCACCACCATGATCGTGCTTTTCGCAATCCACCCGCCAGATTCTGTTTGCCCCTTTGGATTGGTTATATCCAGTTTTGTCTGCACTTGTTTTCCTCTTACCTTTTCGTACTCCACCACATCCTCAATCCATACCACATCCATGATCCTGGTGATGACTTTTTCAAGAGATGGGATTGGTTTATTGAGCATATGAGCGGATTTCTTCGCAATCTCAGGGAGTATCTTTGTGATCAGGTCGAATTTCTCCCGGGTCTTCACCCGGCGGACTTTTTTATTGATATGCGTCTGGACTTTTCGTGCGACCTCACGGAACGCAAGTCTAATTTCATTTTCAATCTCCTCGACATCAGCTATAGCCTCCTTAGACTCCGATGTATAGGGTATCTGGGTAGAAGCGATATGCGTTAGAAAGATCGCAGGACCAATAGGGATCCCTGTCCCTGAGGGCTGATCGAGGCCATACCGACGCCAGTCAATCGATGCAATCGCAGTGGTAACCGCACAATCACCCTGCTGATACAGCAAGGGAATCCGGTTCGCGAACCGGAGAATCTTGACTGGTTTATCCTTCGGCAGATTACCGCCATAGACAATCCCGACTTCCACCTGGAACGGGTTCCCTGAAAAAACCGCGGCAGGTCGTGAAGCGGTAAAAATAAACTCTGGTGATATCTCCTGGGTTTCGCTCTTCAAGCTCCGACGGATAAGCGTCTCACCAATCGGGGAAAGGCATTCTGTTGGCGGAGCCATTATTTTCACTCGTTTGAATGCCTGATGCAAAAGGAGGAACTGTTCGCGAGACATATCAGCTGGGTTAAGGTTTCGATCAAGTTTCGCCTCATCACAGACCGCATCTGCTGTTCGATCAC